>NZ_JBSFLI010000007.1:0-279978 GCF_053598955.1 Streptomyces sp. NPDC001056
ACGAGATCGGCATGGGCGACAACATCTGGCTCGGCGACCGCGACGCCGTCCGCACCCCCATGCAGTGGACACCGGACCGCAACGCCGGCTTCTCGACGTGTGATCCGGGGCGGCTGTACCTGCCCACGATCATGGACCCGGTCTACGGCTACCAGGTCACCAACGTCGAGGCGTCGATGTCCTCGCCTTCGTCGCTGCTGCACTGGACCCGGCGCATGATCGAGATCCGCAAGCAGAACCCCGCCTTCGGACTCGGCTCGTTCACCGAACTGACGTCCTCCAACCCGGCGGTGCTCGCCTTCCTGCGCGAGTACGAGGACGACCTGGTGCTGTGCGTCCACAACTTCTCGCGCTTCGCCCAGCCCACCGAGCTGGATCTGCGGGCCTACGACGGACGCCATCCGGTGGAGCTGATCGGCGGGGTGCGCTTCCCCGCCATCGGTGAACTGCCCTATCTCCTCACCTTGCAGGGCCACGGCTTCTACTGGTTCCGGCTCACCCGAGTCGCATCCCGCATCGGCCGCCGCCGCTGAGCGCACGGCGCCGAGGAAAGGACGCGTCACCATGCCGAAGACCATCACCCTCCGGCCGAGAACCGCGGCCGGCGTCGACGGCCCCCTCGCCTCGCTCGGCGGACTGCTGCGGGAATGGCTCCCGGGGCAGCGCTGGTTCGCGGGCAAGGACCGGCCCGTGACCGATCTGTCGGTGCTGAGTGTGACCGAGCTGTTCCCCGGGTGTCTGCATCTGCTGGTGCACGCCTCGCACGCGCCGGTGCCCACCCCCGGCGGCACTCCCCCGCCGGGCGACTGCTACCAGTTGCTGCTCGGCGTGCGCGAGCGGCTCGCGCCGCGCATGGAGCGGGCGTTCATCGGGCGGGCCACCGCGGGACCGCTGGCCGGGCTCGCGGTCTACGACGCGCTGCACGACCCGCGCTCGGCGAACCTGCTCCTGGAGCGGCTGCGCCGGCCCGGCGGCGCGGGCCCGCTGCGCTTCGAGGCGGACCCCGCCGCCCCGGTACCCGGCGGCCTGCCGCCGCGGCTGCTGGACGCGGAGCAGTCCAACACCTCGCTGGTGTACGGCGACGCGTACATCCTCAAGCTCTTCCGCCGCATCCAGCCGGGCGTCAACCCGGACCTGGAAGTGTCGGCGGCCCTCGCCGCGCAGGGCTGCACCCGGGTGCCCGCGCCGGTGGCCTGGTTCACCACCAGCGCGCCGCGCCCGGCCACGCTGGGGGTGCTCCAGCCGTTCCTGCCGGACGCCACCGACGGCTGGACACTGGCGCTCGGCGCGCTCGCGGCGGGCGACGACTTCACCGCCGAGGCCCGTGAGCTGGGCCGGGCCACGGCCGAGGTGCACCTCGCGCTGGCCGAGGCGTTCCCGCCGGCCGGGCCCGGTGAGAACGGCCGTACCGCCGAGGAGATGTGCGCGCGCCTGGAGACCGCCGCGCACGCCGTGCCGGGCCTGAAGCCCTTCGTGCCGGGCCTGCGGGCCGCGTTCGGGGCGCTCGCCACGTGCGACACCGGGCCGCCCGCCCAGCGCATCCACGGCGATCTGCACCTCGGGCAGGTGCTGCGGGCCGGCCGTGACTGGTTCGTCATCGACTTCGAGGGCGAGCCGTCGAGGCCGCTGACCGAGCGGCGCGCCCCGCAGTCCCCGGTGCGGGACGTGGCGGGGATGCTGCGCTCCTTCGACTACGCGGCCCGGCAGCGCCGCCCCTGGCGACCCGAGTGGGCGCGCCGCTGCCGGGAGGCGTTCTGCGCGGGCTACGCGGTCCGCGCGGGCTGGGACCCACGCAAGAAGCACGCGCTGCTGCGCGCGCACGAGACGGACAGGGCGGTGTACGAGGTGCTGTACGAGGCGAGACACCGGCCGGACTGGCTGCCGGTACCCATGGCCGCGATCAAGCGGCTCGCGGTGTGGGGAGGCTGACGGCATGGCACTGCGCGACATGTCGCCGCCCGAGGCCGCGGGCCCGGTGCCGGCCTCGGCCACCGCACTGGACCCCGCCGACCGCGACCGGCTGCTCGGCGGGGCGCACCACGACCCGCACGCCCTGCTGGGCGCCCACCCGGTGCCGGGCGGCACCCTGTTCCGGGCGCTGCGCCCGAACGCGCGGGCGGTGAGCGTCCTGGTGGACGGGATGGCGAACCCTCTCGTCTCCGAGGGCGGCGGGCTGTTCGCGGCCGTGCTGCCCTACCCGCGGATCCCGTCGTACACGCTGCTGGTGGCGTACGACGAGGAGGAGCGGGAGGTGCACGATCCGTACCGTTTCCTGCCCGCGCTGGGCGAGCTGGACCTGCATCTGATCCGCGAGGGCCGGCACGAGCAGCTGTGGCGGGCGCTCGGCGCCGAGCCGATGGTCCACGAGGGCGTGGCCGGCACCCGGTTCACCGTGTGGGCGCCCAACGCCCAGGGGGTGCGCGTCGCCGGGGACTTCACGTACTGGGACGGCACGCAGTACCCGATGCGCTCGCTCGGCGCGTCCGGGGTGTGGGAGCTGTTCCTGCCCGGGATCGGCGAGGGCGATCGCTACAAGTTCGAGATCACCTCCCGCTACGGCCACCGCTTCCTCAAGGCGGACCCGATGGCCAGGTGCACCGAGGTCCCGCCGGACACCGCGTCCGTGGTCACGGCCTCGCGCTACGAGTGGGGCGACGCGCGGTGGATGGCGCACCGCGGCGACACCCCTGTGCACGAGGCCCCGTTCTCCGTGTACGAGGTGCATCTGCCGTCCTGGCGTCCAGGCTTGACCTACCGTCAGCTCGCCGACGAACTTCCCGCGTATGTCAGGGAGATGGGCTTCACGCACGTGGAGCTGATGCCGGTGGCCGGGCATCCGTTCAGCGGCTCCTGGGGCTACCAGGTCACCTCGTACTACGCGCCCACGCCCCGGCTCGGCTCCCCGGACGACTTCCGGTACCTGGTGGACGCGCTGCACCGGGCGGGCATCGGCGTGATCATGGACTGGGTGCCGGCGCACTTCCCCAAGGACGACTGGGCGCTGGCCCGGTTCGACGGGGATCCGCTGTACGAGCCCGGGAACGCGGCGCGGGCCGAACACCCGGACTGGGGGACGTACGAGTTCGACTACGGCCGCACCGAGGTGCGCAACTTCCTGGTGGCCAACGCCGTCTACTGGTGCGAGGAGTTCCACATCGACGGTCTGCGCGTGGACGCGGTCGCCTCCATGCTCTACCTCGACTACTCGCGGGACTCCGGGCAGTGGGAGCCGAACGTGTTCGGCGGGCGCGAGGACCTGGACGCGGTGGCGTTCCTCCAGGAGATGAACGCCACCGTCTACCGGCGCTGCCCGGGCGTGGTGACCATCGCCGAGGAGTCCACCGCCTGGGACGGGGTGACCCGGCCGACCGACGCCGGCGGGCTGGGCTTCGGGCTGAAGTGGAACATGGGCTGGATGCACGACTCGCTCCAGTACATCCAGAAGGAGCCCGTGCACCGCAGGTACCACCACCACGAGATGACCTTCTCGATGGTGTACGCCTACAGCGAGAACTACGTGCTGCCCATCTCGCACGACGAGGTGGTGCACGGCAAGCAGGCGCTGGTGTCGAAGATGCCGGGCGACTGGTGGCAGCGACGTGCCAACCACCGCGCCTACCTGGGCTTCATGTGGGCTCACCCGGGCAAGCAACTGCTGTTCATGGGACAGGAGTTCGCGCAGGGCGCCGAGTGGGCGGAGGCGCAGGGGCCCGAGTGGTGGCTGCTGGACGAGGACTACCACTCAGCCGGTGACCACCGGGGCGTACAGGCGCTGGTGCGGGACCTGAACGCGCTGTACCGGGCGACTCCGGCGCTGTGGCAGCGGGACACCGACCCGGGCGGCTTCCGCTGGGTGCTGTGCGACGCGGCGGACGACAACGTCTTCGCGTTCCTGCGGTACGCGGCCGACGGCACCCCGCTGCTGGCGGTGTCGAACTTCTCCCCCGTGGTCCGGGAGGACTACCGGCTGATGGTCCCCAAGGAGGTGCCCGCCTGGCGGGAGCTGCTGAACACCGACGACGTCGGCTACGGGGGCGGCGGGGTCCCGGTCGGCGCGCCGGGCGCCCTGGAGCCGGTCGACGGCGGTCTGCGCCTCACGCTGCCGCCGCTGGCCACGGTGTTCCTGGGGCCGGTGCGCTGATCCCGCAGGTGTCGGCGGCCGTCACGGGGGCAGTCGGGGGCGTGACAGATCCCTGGCTGCCCCTGGTCGCAGGGGGGAAGGGCGGCACCGAGTGCGCACGGTCGGAGTGGAGGAGGAGCTCCTTCTGGTCGATCCGCACAGCGGCGACCCGAAGGCACTGGCGACGGCCGTGCTGGCACGGGCCGCGCGGGACGATCCCGGGCAGGACGTGTTCGAGAAGGAACTGTTCGGCCAGATGCTGGAGTTCGCCACCCATCCGCAGGCGGACATGGCGGACCTCGGCGACGAGATCGTGCGCTGCCGCGAGGAGGCGGCCCGGCACGCCGGTCGGATCGGCTGCGCGGTCGCGGCGCTCGCCACCTCGCCGCTGCCGGTGAGCCCCTCCCTCACGGTGAACGAGCGCTATCAGTGGCTGGCCGAGCGGTACGGCGTCGGCACCCGGGACCAGCTCGTCTGCGGCTGCCATGTGCATGTGTCGGTGGACTCCGACGAGGAGGGTGTGGCGGTCCTCGACCGGCTGCGGCCCTGGCTCCCGGTGCTCACCGCGATCGGCGCCAACTCCCCTTTCTGGCAAGGCCATGACACCGGCTACCACAGCTATCGCAGCCGGGTGTGGGGGCGCTGGCCGTCGGCCGGGCCGACCGAGCTGTTCGGGTCCCCGGAGCGCTACCACCGGCGGGTGGCGGACATGACGGCCACCGGGGTGATCCTGGACGAGGGGATGGTGTACTTCGACGCGCGGCTGTCCGCGCGCTACCCGACGGTCGAGGTCCGGGTCTCGGACGTGTGCCTGTGCGCGGACACCGCCCTGCTCGTCGCGACCCTCACCCGGGGCCTGGTGGAGACGGCCGCCCGGGACTGGCGGGCGGGCCGGCCGGCGCCCGACCACAGCGTGAGCGTGCTCCGGCTCGCCTCCTGGCAGGCCGCGCGCTTCGGGATCGACGGGGACCTGCTCGACCCCGTGACCATGCGGCCCCGGCCCGCGGAGCGTGTGCTGCGCTCGCTGCTCGGTCTCGTCGGGGACGCGCTCGACGGCTCCGGGGACACCGACCGCGCCGAGCGGGGCGTCGAGGAACTCCTGCGGCACGGCAACGGCGCGCGCGTGCAGCGCCGGCTGCTGGAGCGCACCGGCACGCTCCGGGACGTGGTCACCGAGTGCGTGCGGCGCACGCAGGGGTGAGCGGCCCGGCCCACTGCTCGGGTGGAGGCCGTACAAGACGACCGGCGGGCCGGACGGGGCGGCGCACAGGGGCGGCCGACAGGGCCGGGGCGCGTCGTGCGCGGACGACCCGGCGGGTCGCGGCGAGGCGCCGTACACGCCCGGTCAGCGGATCAGGACAAGGGCGTACACCAGGAAGAACGCGGCGAACAGCACCATGAGGGCCAGGATCAGCGCCAGTGGCGCCTTGGCCCAGCCGCGCTGCGTCGCGCCCGGCTGACGGACGGCGGCCTGCGGGATGCTGCTCTCCGCGGGCGGCGTCTCGCCGGGCGGCACCGAGCCGCCGGGCTCAAGACCGGTGCTGCGCTCGGGGTCCGGATCGGGGTTCACATGACTCATGTCTGCACTCATGTCCCCCGAGTCCCCAGGAGTCGCCCACCTCATCGGCCGAGCGCAAGAGCGGTCGCGACGGCCGAGAGGGCGGTGTGCCGCACCGGGCGCCCCAGGGTCTACGGTGTCCTGCGGAGCCGTTCGCGCCGGGCAACGGACTGCTCGCACTCGGTGAGGCGCGCCATAGGCGATCGCGCGGACGGATATCCGGCCCGGCTGTGGGAACCCGCAGCGCAGCGAAAGATCAGCGACGACGACCGTCCTGGCCGCACGGGGCAGCGCAGAGGCCCCCTCGCGGCCGGGGCCGGGGAATGCGGAGATGGCGACGGAGCCGCGTGGGGACGAGACACCGCCCTCGGAGGAGACGTACGAGCGTGAGTTCTCCTTCGCGGGAGAGCTGCGCAATGTCACGGAGGCCAGGCTCGCCGCGGAGGACTTCCTGGGCGCGCTGGCCCGGGTCGCACCGCCCGGGGAGCACGAGTACTGGGACGACATCCTGTTGGTCGTGACCGAACTGGCGGCGAACGTCATCCAGTACGCGCCCGGTCCGTTCGATCTGCGGATGCGGCGCACCTTCGACGGTGTGCACGTGATGATGCGCGACACCAGCACCACCAGGCCGGAGCCGCGGCCCTTCCATCCGCGCACGGGCGGCGGCGGCATCGGCTGGCATCTGGTGCACACGCTGTGCACCCAGGTCAGCGTGGTGGTGCACGACGAGGGCAAGGACATCCACGTGTTCCTGCCGTGGTGAGGGCGCCGAGGTGTGACTCCCCGTCGACCGGTTACTCCACCGCGTACGGGTCTCGCCCGGGCGGCGTACGAGAGGCCCGCGTTCGTCTGCCTGCCGCACCCGACTGGCGCAGCCGCCCGGGTCGCGGTGGGATCGGAGTTGGTGCGCAGCGATCCAGGACATGCGAACGGCGTCGAGCCGAACCGCCGCCTGGACCCGCAGAAAGGGATGGACACCGTGACACGACCCAGGATCCTGGTGGTCGGCGCAGGCTTCGCCGGAGTCGAGTGCGTCCGCCGCCTGGAGCGGAAACTCGCCCCCGACGAGGCCGACGTCACCCTGGTGACGCCCGTCTCCTACCAGCTCTATCTGCCGCTGCTGCCCCAGGTCGCCTCCGGTGTGCTCACACCGCAGTCGATCGCGCTCTCCCTGCGCCGCAGCAGGCGGTACCGCACCCGCATCCTGCCCGGCGGCGCGATCGGCGTGGACCTGAAGGCCAAGGTCTGTATCGTCCGCACCATCACCGACAAGATCGTCAACGAGCCGTACGACTACATCGTGCTGGCCCCGGGCAGCGTGACCCGCACCTTCGACATCCCAGGCCTGACCGAGCATGCCTTCGGCATGAAGACGCTCGCCGAGGCGGCCTACATCCGCGACCACGTCATCTCCCAGCTGGACCTCGCCGACGCCAGCGACGACCCGGCCGAACGGGCCGCGCGGCTCCAGTTCGTCGTGGTCGGCGGCGGGTACGCGGGCACCGAGACCGCCGCCTGCCTGCAGCGGCTCACGCACGCGGCCGTGGCGCGCTATCCGCGCCTGGACCCCGGACTGATCCGGTGGCACCTGATCGACATCGCGCCCAAGCTGATGCCGGAGCTGGGCGAGAAGCTCGGCCGCAGCGCGCAGGAGATCCTGCGGCGGCGCGGCATCGACGTGTCCCTCGGGGTGTCGATCGACAAGGCCGGGGCGACGGAGGTCACGTTCACCGACGGCCGGGTGGTGCCGACGCACACCCTGATCTGGACCGCCGGCGTGGTGGCCAGCCCGCTGATCGCCACGCTGGGCGCGGAGACGGTCCGCGGCCGGCTCCTCGTCGACCCCGAGCTGACCGTGCCCGGGCAGGACGGGGTGTTCGCGCTCGGCGACTCGGCCGCCGTGCCCGACCTCGCCAAGGAGCGGGAGGGCGCGATCTGCCCGCCGACCGCGCAGCACGCCTCGCGCCAGGGCAAGCGGGTCGCCGAGAACGTCATCGCGACGCTGCGCGGCCAGCCGCTGCGGCCGTACCACCACAAGGACCTGGGCCTCGTCGTCGACCTCGGCGGCAAGGACGCGGTGTCCAAGCCGCTCGGCGTCGAGCTGCGCGGGGTGCCCGCGCAGGCGGTGGCCCGCGGCTACCACTGGTCGGCGCTGCGCACGGGCGTCGCCAAGACCCGGGTGATGACCAACTGGATGCTGAACGCGGTGGCCGGGGACGATTTCGTGCGCACCGGCTTCCAGGCCCGCAGGCCCGCCCGGCTGAAGGACTTCGAGTTCACCAACACGTATCTGACGCCGGAGCAGGTGCGGGCCCGGGTGGAGGGCGGGGTCGCCAGCCCCTGACGTGACACGGATCACCGAGGACCGCCGATCAGTTCGCCCCGGGTCGGCGGTCTTCTCCGGTGATGAGCACAGGCCACACCGAGGGGGCGTCCGCATGACCGAGAAGCAGGCCGTGAAGGGTCCGGCGAGCTACTTCCCGTCCATCGAGAAGAAGTACGGGCGCCCGATCGGCGCGTGGCAGGAACTGATCCGTTCCTCGCCGCTGACCAAGCACATGGAGCTGGTCGCCTGGCTCAAGTCCGAGCACGGGCTCGGGCACGGGCACGCGAACGCGTTGGTGGCCGCGACCCTGGCCGAGCGCCGGTAGTCCGGGCCGCGTGCGATGCTGGAGCAAAGATCGAATTCTGGCACGGGTTCACGGACACGGGAGAGCGCGGCGGCGTGAGGGCAGCGGGACGGTCGGGGCGGGTACGGATGTGGGACCGGCTCGCGGCATGGGATCCCGGGCTGCTCCGGCTCACCGCGGGGCTGCGCACGGTCACCTCGATCGCCCTCACCCTCGCCGTGCTCGCCGCGCTGCGCGCCCCGGTGCCGCTGCTGGTGGCCGGTGCCATCGCGGCGATGGTCGCGACCTTCGCGATCCGCGAGAAGCAACGCCGCCGGCAGGCCCGCACCCTCGCGATCGGCCTGCCGGTGGCCCTCGTCTCGGTCACCCTGGGCACCCTGCTGAGCCAGTACGTCGTGGCGGGCGACCTGTTCTTCGTCGCGCTCATGTTCAGCGCCGTCTACAGCCGCCGCTTCGGCGACCGCGGCCACGCGCTCGGACTGATCGGCTTCCAGACGTACTTCCTCTCCCTGTTCGTGCACGCGACCCCGGATCTGCTGCCGAAGCTGTACGGCGTCGTCGGGATCGCCTTCGGCTGCGCGGCCCTCGCCCGGTTCGCGCTGCTGCCGCAGACGCCGGCGGGCACGCTGGAGCGCCTGCGGCAGGCCTTCCGGGCCCGGCTCGCCCAGCTGATCGACACCCAGATCGAGCTGCTGGACGCGGGGCCGGAGGAGGTGGAGAAGGTCCTGGAGGAGCTGCGCACCGGTACCGCGCGGCTGCACGAGACGGCGCTGCTGATCCAGGGGCGCCTGGAGGACGGCACCTCCGACGAGTCGGTGGCCCGGCTGCTGCAACGCCGGATCGCGGACGCGGAGATCGCCGCCGAGCGGCTCGGCCTGCTGCTGCTCACCGCGCGCAGTGCCGAGCGCACCGACACCCTCACCCTGCACCTGCCGGGCGCCCCGCTGCCCTCGGGCGGCGAGCTGCCGGTGCGGGACGAGGCGCGGGCCGAACTGCGCCGGGATCTCAGGGCGTTGCGGCTGCTGGCGCTGCGTCCGGCCGGCGCGGCCACGGGCACGGCGTCGGCGCAGGTGCGCAACCGGCTGCTCGGCTATCGCGAGGAGGAGAACCTGCCCGAGGCCGCCCCGGCCGTGCAGGACGTCTTCCGCGGGCTCGGCGAGACGGCGCGGGCCGTGCTGGGCCTGCGGCTCGCCCTCGACGGGCCGCAGGACGAGTCCGACGACTCCCCCGCCACCACTCGCTCGCGCGAGGAACTCGACGCGGAGGACGCCGCGATCGAGGTCAGCGAGGAGACCGAGTCCGAGGGTACCGAGCCGGGCGGGCTACGACGGCCCACCACCCGGGCCGCGGTCCAGGTCGCGGTCGGCTCCTCGCTGGCCATCCTCGGCGGCGAGCTGCTGTCCAGCCAGCGCTGGTACTGGGCGGTGCTGACCTGCTGGATCGTGTTCATCAACACCGCGTCCACCGGGGAGATCCTGGTCAAGGGCTACCGGCGGCTGCTCGGCACGGTGCTCGGCGTGATCGCCGGTATCGGGCTCGCCGGGCTGGTCGGGCACCACACCTGGACGGCGTTCGCGCTGGTGCTGCTCCTCGTGTTCGCGATGTTCTACACGGCGCCGCTGTCGTACACGCTGATGTCGTTCTTCGTGACGGCCGCGCTGGGGCTGCTGTACACGCTGCTCAACACGTACACGGCGGGCGTGCTGGTGCTGCGGATCGAGGAGACGGCGCTGGGCGCGGCGTGCGGGGTGATCGCGGCGGCGGTGGTGCTGCCGATCCACACGGACCGCCGTACCAACGAGCTTCTCGTCAAGGTCCTCGACCGGCTCGCGGAGGTCACCCGGGCCGCGGTCGACCAGCTCAGCGGCGGGGCGGGCGGTGATCTGGTGGAACAGGCGCGGGAGTTGGACCAGGCGCTGGCCGATCTGCGCTCGGCCACCCAGCCGCTGACGCATCCGATCACCCCGATGCGGGCCCGCCGCAACACCGCCCGCTATGTCGTGGCGCTGCTGGAGACCTGTGCGTACCACGGGCGGTCCCTCGCGGCGACGGCGGAACTGCTGCCCACGCATCCCTCGATCGCGGCGGACCCCCGGCTGCGCGGGGCGGGGGCGCGGATCGTGCAGAACATCGAGACGATCGCCGCGCACGTCGACGACCCGCGCTCGGCGGGGCGGATCGAGACCGGCCCCAGCATCGCGTCGATGCTGGAGCCGGGGACCCTGCGCACACCGCGTTACGGCCGGGTCACCGACCGGGTGCTGCGCCATCTGCAACGTCTCGACGAGGCGGTCTCGGGCCTCGCCCGCCCGCTGGGGCTTCGGCCGAAGACGCCACCGGCGAAGAAGCGGTGAGGTCCCGGGCGGGCGTCTCTTCGGCGCCCGCCCGGGCGGCGGGCCTCACGCGGTCCCGCCGGAGCGGCGGCCCAGGACCTCCTCGCGGACGCGGGCGCAGCTGCGGCTGATCAGCCGGGAGACGTGCATCTGGGAGATGCCGAGCTGGTCGGCGATGCGGCTTTGTGTCATGTCCTCGAAGAAGCGCATGTACAGGATGGCCCGTTCGCGCTCGGGCAGCCGGCGCAGGCCCTCCTTGGCGGCCTCGCGGTCGACCACGACGTCGTACGACGTGTCGGTGGCGCCGAGGGTGTCGGCGAGGCTGTAGCCGTCGTCGCCGCCGGCCAGTTCGGCGTCGAGCGACAGCGTGCTGAAGCTCTCCAGCGCCTCCAGGCCGGCGGCGACCTCGTCCTCGCCGAGGCCGGTGTGCTCGGCGAGGGCGGCGACGGTGGGTTCGGGGCTGCCGGGGTTCTGGGTCAGTTCGCGGCGTGCCACGCGCACCCGGTTGCGCAGTTCCTGCACCCGGCGGGGGACCCTCAGGGCCCACATCCGGTCGCGGAAGTGGCGCTTGACCTCGCCGGTGATGGTCGGCACGGCGTAGCTCTCGAACGCGCCGCGCGAGGGGTCGTACCGGTCGACGGCCTTCACCAGGCCCAGCGCGGCCACCTGGCGCAGGTCCTCCACGGACTCGCCGCGGTCGCGGAACCGGCCGGCGATGCGGTGCGCCATGGGGAGCCAGGCGGCGACCAGTTCATCGCGTACGGCGTCCCGCTCGGGACCCTCGTCCAGGGCCGCAAGCCGGGCGAACAGCTCCGCGGTCTCCGGGGCGTCGTCGTGGCTCCGGCGCCCGGTCCGGGTGGCGGTGCCGGGCGTGCCGGGACGGCTTGTCGACATGTCGGTCAGCATGCGGAATCGCTCCTGAACGTGGTGTCTGGGCCCTGCCGGAAGATTCCGGTTCGTGGCCCGAACGGTGCTTGTCAGGGGTTGCCGCGGGAGCGCCGGGGCCCGCCGGAAGGGGGCCCAGTCATCCAACGTTCCCGCTGGGCGCGCGCCTCCGGTCCGAAGCACGAGATTCCGTCTGCCCGCCGGTCCGGTGGGCAAACCCGCTTGCCGGAGGGAATCGGTCGGCGTGGCCGAGGGGGAGCGGAGGAGTCGGGGATGCCGGGGGCCGCGGCTCGTGCCCGATCGCGGGCGGGGCGGGCCGCGGAGGCGGGACATGGCACCGGGAACGACGCGCGTCACGTGCGCGGGTGATCACTGGGCGGCCGCCCGGTCGCGGCCCGGCGCGGCCCGCCTTCGCGGGGCTCGGACGGCCTGCCTCACCCCAGCGGCACGACCGCCGTGATGCGTTTGCCGCCGCACGGGAGCTCGGAGACGTCCACGGAGCGGGAGAGGTGGCAGACGATCGGCCAGCCCCGGCCGTGGCGTCCGGGACGGCCGGGCGGGGGTGCCTGGGCGACCGGGAGATCGGTGCTGCGGTCGCTCACCGAGACGCGGACGCCGGTGGAGTCGACCTCGACGTCGAAGCCGGTGATCCCGCCGCCGTGGAGGATGGCGTTGGTGGTGAGTTCGGAGGTGACCAGCAGCGCGTCGTCCATGGCCGCGGGGTCGAGCGGCAGATGGCGGGCCCGGCAGCGTTCGGCGACGACGCGTCGTACCGCGCTGCGGGCGTCGGCCGGACGGCACGGCGGCCGACGCCGGGGTTCCTCGCCGGGTACGGAGTACGTGTCGGGCATCCCTTCCCTCCCTGGACGGTGCCGGAATCGCGCTCTCCCTTTCCGGCTGACCCCGAGCGGCGCCCTCAAACACGGGGAGTGCCGAAGTCATCACCGCGCCCGGACGGGGTACCCGAACCGCATGACCGATGTCGTGGACGCGGACGAACTGCTGCGCCGCCTCCGGCGGGGCAGGGACCGCGCGGCTGAGGAACAGATGCGCTGGGCCGAGCGCGCACAGAGCCTCACGGCCACCGACCCGGTGGGCGCGCGGGAGGCCGAGGCGCGCGCCCGGGCGTACGAGGCCGTGCAGCGGGTGCTGGACGAAATCGTCAGACCGGGCGCGCACCCGGCGCAGGCGGAGGGCGCGCGACGGGTCACCTAGGGCGGTGGCGTGAGACGGCTCACCGAGCCGGTGCGCGATTTCTCGAACGCGCCTCGAATGGTTTATCGTTCATGCATACGTGACGGCGGCGCGGGCCAGGGAGCCCGCCGTGGTCACCCTCAGCGGCCCTGGCTGGTTTCCCCCGTCCAGCCAGGGCTTTTTCCTGCCCGGACGACGGCCGGTCCGAAGAAATCCGCGTCCTTCGAGGTGCCCTGCCCGCCACCAGCGGCTGAAATGGGTGTACGCACGACGCAGCACCGGTCCCCGGAAGCAGCACCCGGCCCCCAGAAGAGGCACCGCAGCACCCCGAACCGCCGCCGGCGAGGAGCCCGCGCCATGACCAAAGCGATAAAACTGCTGACCGCCCTGCCCCAGGCGCAGCGCGAACGCCTGATGGAGCTGGCCAAGGAGGTGTCCTTCCCGGAGGACACCCGCATCTTCGAGGCGGGCGGCACGGCCGACCGGTTCTGGGTGATCCGCTCCGGCGCGGTCCATCTGGACCAGCAGGTCACCTCGCGGCAGCGGGTGACCGTGGCCACGCTCGGCGCGGGCGACCTGCTCGGCTGGTCCTGGCTCTTCCCGCCGTACCAGTGGGACTTCGGGTCGGTGGCCTTCAGCAACGTACGCGCCTACGAGTTCGACGGGCCCTCCGTGCTCGCGCTGTGCGTGGAGGACCCGCTGCTCGGGCTCTCGCTGGTTCGCACGGTGGCCGAGATCCTCGCCCACCGCCTGGAGACCACCCGCGGCAAGCTGATGGACCAGTACACGCTGGGCCGCCGCAGCCCGTTGTAGGCCGCGGCCCCGCCCGGGAGCCGCGCCCGGAGCGGGTCGGCCGGTCCCTCAGATCCGGTACCGCCGCAGCGCCGGCACCGCCGCCGCCAGGGCCAGCATCAGCACGACGACCAGCACGCCGCCGCCCGCCACGGCCGCGCGCGGGCCGAACAGCGAGCCGGCGGTGCCGTGCAGCACGTCCGCGAGGCGCGGGCCGCCCGCCACCACGACCGTGAAGACGCCCTGCATCCGGCCGCGCATGTCGTCCGTCGCGGCGGACAGCAGGATCGCGCCGCGGAACACCATCGAGACCATGTCGGCGATGCCGGCCGCGGCGAGGAAGGCCAGCGCGAGCCAGAGGTCGCCGCTGAGCCCGAACCCGGCGATGGCCGCACCCCAGCCGACGACCGCCCCGATGACCATCCAGCCGTGCCGGCGGGCCCGGGAGAACACGCCCGAGAACAGCCCGCCGAGCACCGCGCCGACCGGGATGCCGGCGAACAGCACACCGAGCGCGAGGCCCTCGCCCCAGGCGTGGTACGTCTGCGCGGCCAGCTGCGGGAACAGCGCGCGGGGCATGCCGAACACCATGGCGACGATGTCGGCGAGGAAGGACAGCAGCAGTACCTTGTGCCGGGACATGTAGCGGAACCCCTCGGCTATCTCGCGCATCCCGGCGCGGCGCGCGGGGGCGTCGCCGAGCGGGGGCAGCGCGGGCAGCCGGAAGACGGCCCACACGGTGACGCAGAGCGCGAGGGCGTCGACGAGGTACAGCTCCGGCAGTCCGATCACCGGGATGAGCACCCCGGCGAGCAGCGGGCCCGCCACCAGCCCGGTCTGCATCACGGTGGAACTCAGCGCGTTGGCCGCGGGCAGTTCCCCGGCCGGTACCAGCCGGGCGATGGAGGCGTTGCGCGCCGGGGAGTTGAGGCCGAAGAACGCCTGCTGGAGCGCGAGCAGCGCCATCAGGACGACGACGGAGTCCAGTTCGGTGGCGGCCTGCGCCCAGAACAGCAGCGAGGTCACCGCGATCCCGATGTTGGTCCCCAGCAGCAGCTTGCGCCGGTCCACGGTGTCCGCGACCGCCCCGCCCCACAACGCGAACACCACCATGGGCACGAGCCCGGCGAGGCTCGCGTAGCCGACCCAGGCGGAGGAGTGCGTGATGTCGTAGATCTGCTTGGGTACGGCGACGGCCGTGAGCTGGCTGCCGACGGAGGTCACGATGGTCGAGGACCACAGGCGCCGGTAGGCGGGGATGCGCAGCGGGCGGGTGTCCATCGCCCAGCGGCGCCAGCCGCGGTGGGGCGGAGTGTCGGCCGATGGCGCGCTACTGCCGGTCTCGGTACTGCTCTCGCTGGTGTTCACGGATGTCCTGGTTGCTCGTTACATCTTTTCGATTCGAGAGCCTAACCATTTCATCGGACCGGCGGGAGACATCCGGCTCAGCCTCCGGCGAGCAGCGAGACACCGAGCGCGAGCATGGTGAGGGCGACCAGACCGTCCAGGACCCGCCAGGCACCGGGCCGCGCCAGGTGGCGGCCGAGCAGCCGGGCGCCGAAGCCGAGCGCGGTGAACCAGCACAGGCTGGCGAGCGCGGCGCCGAGCCCGAACGTCCAGCGCAGCGGGCCCCGGTCGGCGGCGAGCGAGCCGAGCAGGAACACGGTGTCCAGGTAGACGTGCGGATTGAGCCAGGTCATCGCGAGACAGGTGAGCACCGCGCGGCGCCGGGACCCGGCCGTCTCGCCCTCCGCCGTCAGCCCGGCCCCGGTGGGCCGGACGACCCGGCGGGCGGCCAGCAGGCCGTAGCAGAGCAGGAAGACGCCGCCGACGACCCCGACCGCCCTGACCGCGCCCGGCCACGCCACCACGACCGCGCCGACGCCGCCGACGCCGAGCGCGATGAGCACCGCGTCGGACAGCGCGCAGATGCCGACCACGGCGAGTACGGCGTCCCGGCGCACTCCCTGGCGCAGGACGAAGGCGTTCTGGGCGCCGATGGCGACGATCAGGGACATTCCGGTGCCGAAGCCGGCGGCCACGGCGGTCAGGGCGGTGTGGTGCATGGACTCGAAGCTAAGGACACCGGCTCCTCAAGTACAGCTAATGTTTCTTACGTATCCTTAGCTGTTGTGATGGACCTTCCCCTGGACCAGGTGCGGACGCTGCTCGCGGTGGTCGACGAGGGCACCTTCGACGCGGCGGCCGCCGCCCTGCATGTGACGCCGTCGGCGATCAGTCAGCGGGTCAAGGCGCTCGAACAGCGCACCGGGCGGGTGCTGCTGCAACGGACCAAACCGGTGCGGCCCACGGAGTCCGGGGCGGTGGTGGTGCGCTACGCCCGCCAGCTCGCCCGGCTGGAGCGGGACGCGTGGGGCGAGCTGGGGCTCGACGGGGCCGGGGAGCCCACCCGCGTGTCGGTCGCGGTGAACGCGGACTCGCTGGCCACCTGGTTCCTGCCCGCGCTGAGCCGTGCGCCGGGGCTCTGCTTCGAGCTGCACCGCGAGGACGAGGGCCACACGGCGGTACTGCTGCGCGAGGGTCTGGTGATGGCGGCGGTGACCTCGTCCCCCGACCCGGTGCCCGGCTGCACGGCGCGCCCGCTCGGCCGGATGCGCTACCTCCCGGTCGCGGAGCCGGAGTTCGCCCGCACCAGAATCGCCGGACACCCCCTGGTGGAGTCCCTGTCCGCGGCGCCCGTGGTGGTCTTCGACCGCAAGGACGACTTCCAGGACGGCTACGTCCGCCGGCTGGGCGGTGCCTCGGCGGGGCCGCTGCGGCACTACGTGCCCACCTCGGAGGGCTTCCTGGACGCCGTCGCCGCGGGCCTCGGCTGGGGCATGGTCCCGGAGGTCCAGGCGCGCCCCCTGCTGGACGACGGCCGGCTGAGCCTCCTCGCGCCCGGCGCGTGGATGGACGTCACCCTCTACTGGCAGCAGTGGAAGCTCCACTCCCCCGCGCTGGCGGCGCTGGCCGAGGCGGTGACGGCCACGGCGGCGGGGGCGCTGCGGGGCTGAGCACGAGGAACGGCCGAAGTCCGGTGGGCGGTGGCCGGATTCCCGTCCCTTGCGCGCGTGCGCCGTTTCATGCCGCGCCCACCGGTCACCCGCTCCCGACATACGCGTTCGGCAGGACGCGGACCATTCCGATCCGACCGGGAGACTTCCATGGAGAACTGGCGCGACCATGCCGCGTGCCGTCACGAGGACCCCGAGCTGTTCTTCCCCATCGGCACCAACGGGCCCGCGCAGGTGCAGGCCGAGCGGGCCAAGGCGGTGTGCGGGCACTGCCCCGTGCAACAGCGTTGTCTCGACTGGGCGTTGGACACCGGCCAGGGCATCGGCGTCTGGGGCGGCACCACCGAGCTGGAACGCCGGGCGCTGCGCCGCCGGGCCCGCTCCCGGCCGCGCTCGGGCTGACTCCCGCGGCGCCTCACCGGCCGCCGCGGCGCAGGGTCCCCCACTCCCGCTCCTGGCGGGCCACCTCCGCCCGCGCCGCCGCGATCACCTCGTCGGAGATCCAGCACAGCGGCTCGGCGTCGGCGACCAGCGGTTCGTTGCCGGGGCCCCGGCCGGTCTCGCGGCCGGTGAGGACCCAGGGACGCACGCCGGGGCCCTTGTCGTGCGGCAGATGCGCGTAGTCGTACAGGCGGCGGGCCACCCACAGCTCCGGTGAGCGGTCGCCCCACCAGTCCTCGATGTCGAGGGGGCTCGCGGACAGTCCGGGCATGGGCACCCCGGTGAGCGCGTCGGTGCTGGAGACGGTGTCGAGGTCGACGCCGGGTCCCTTGGACCAGCGCACGTACAGACCACGGTGCCGGGCGACCAGGTCGGCGGCCTCGGCGAGCGTGGACAGGGTCCGCAGACGGTCCCGTGCGCTCATGGCGTTCGGAGTACCCACGGCACGCACCCGGAACCGGACGCCCATGTTCCGGTTCGGCGGCCCGCTCATGGTTCCTCGCCCCCCTTCGGCTGCCCGTCACGGCTCCTCGCCCGGCGCCTGGGTCGCCGGCAGCCGCAGCGTGAACACCGCGCCCGCGCCGGGCCCGCTCGCGGCCCGCGCCGTGCCGCCGTGCGCGGCGACCAGATGGCGGACGATCGGCAGCCCGAGGCCGCTGCCCCCGGTACGGCGGCTGCGGGACTTCTCGGCGCGCCAGAAGCGCTCGAAGACGTGCGGCAGATCCCCGTCGGCGATGCCGGATCCGGTGTCGGCGACGGTGAGCACCGCGTCGGCGCCGTCCCGGCGGGCCGTCAGGGTGACCGTGCCGTCGGCCGGCGTGTGCCGCAGCGCGTTGGAGACCAGGTTGCCGAGCACCTGACGCATCCGCACCGGGTCGGCGTCCAGCCAGACCGCGGGGTCGGCCCCGGTCACCAGCGCGACCCCGGCCCCGTCGGCGGCGACCCGGTGGGCGGCGGCGACCTGGTCGAGCAGTTCGGCGGCGGACAGCGGCTCGCGGTGCAGCCGCAGGGTGCCGGCGTCGGCGGCGGCGAGGTCCTGGAGGTCGTCGATGATCCGCTGGAGCACGAGCGCCTCCTCGTGCAGGGAGTCCAACAGGCCCGGGTCCGGGTCGACGACGCCGTCGCGCATCACCTCCAGCCAGCCGCGGATGTTGGTGAGCGGGCTGCGCAGTTCGTGCGCGATGTCGCTGACCATGGCCTTGCGCTGGGCCTCCAGGCGTGCACGGCGCTCGGTGAGCTCGTTGAACGCCTCCGCCAGGATGCCGGTCTCGTCCCGGGTGGTCACCGGCACCCTGACGTGCCGCTCGGGCGGGGCCTGGGCGGCCTCGGTCAGCGCGCGCAGGGGCCGTACCAGCCGGACGGCGACGGCGGCGGTCACCGCGACGGTGACGGCGAGGACCAGCCCGGCCGCGGAGACCACCTTGGCCTTGTTGTCCGTGGACATGTCGAAGCGGGAGGGGTTCTGGTCGCCGATGCCGAGGAACAGCTCGGCGGCCGGGGCGACATAGGGCTCCAGCTGGGCGCGCCGGGCGGCGAGCACGCAGGTCCGGGCCGAACGCACGGTGGCATCCTCGCTCAGGGCCGCGAGCTTGCCGAGCAGGGGGCCGCCGCCGAAGTGGTCCTCGGCGTCCGGTTCGAAGGCGAGGAAGAGCGGGCCGTCGCCGACCGACAGACCCGCCCGCTTCAGACAGGGGCGGGCGAGGGCGGACAGCGCGTCCAGAGCCCTCAGCTCGGTGGGCGTGGGGGCGTCGAGCCGGTCGCCCTCGCACGCCGCCACGCCGTAGCGGGACGGGTCGGTGCCGTCGGTGCCGGTGAGCACGGGGCGTCCGCTCGGGGTGTCGAGCACCTTGGTCCGGATGCCGTAGCGGTCGTAGCACCGCCTGCCTCGGGCGGCCAGCGACCGAAGTCCGGCGCGTTCCTTCGCGGGCAGCCGGTAGGGGCCGACGGCGCGCGGGTCGATGCCGCTGAGCTGGGCGCCGGTCTCGCTGTAGGTGTCGGTGCGCAGCGGGTCGACGCTCGCGGCGGGCCGGGGCGGCAGCGGGGTGCCGCGCGGCGCGGAGTCGGCGACGAGGGTGCGGTCGGGGGTGGTGACGGCGATCCGGCGCCCTGTCCGCGCGGCGAGTTCGCGCACGGAGCGCTGGACGCCGGACCAGTCGGGGTGGGTGGCCGCGTAGCCGCTGAGCCGGGCGAGGATGCTGTTGTCGGCGGCCAGGTCCTGGCCCTGCTCCTCCTTCAGGGCGCTCGTGGTGGTGGTCACCGCGAGCCAGGCGGTGGCCGCCACCGAGCAGACGGCGATCAGGGCGGAGACGGACAGCAGCCGGACCAGGAGCCGCTTGCGCAGCGGGATCCGCCGCCGGGCACCCGGGTACCGGCTGCCGGGCCGTGTCCGGGACCTCACGGCCGGCCGCTGAGCTTGTAGCCGACGCCGAACACGGTGAGCAGCCGTACCGGGCGCCGGGGGTCGGCCTCTATCTTCCGGCGCAGGTTCATGATGTGGACGTCGACGGCCCGTTCGGTGGAGGAGCGGTCGAACCCGCGCGTGCAGTGCGCGAGTTGGCGCCGGGTGAAGACCCGCTCGGGCTCGGCCGCCATGGCCAGCAGGATCTGGAACTCGGCCGGGGTGACGTCCACCGGGACGCCGTCACAGCGCACTTCGTGCCGTACGGGGTCCACGCCGATGCCCGCGGCCCGCACCACCGGCCCGGCGCCGCGTGCCCCGCCGCTGCGCCGCAGCACCGTACGGATGCGGGCCATCAGCTCGCGCGGGCTGTAGGGCTTGGTGAGGTAGTCGTCGGCGCCCAGGTCGAGGCCGAGCAGCAGGTCGTCCTCGCCGGAACGGGCGGTGAGCATCACCACGGGGACCTCCAGCTCGCCGTCCTCCCCGCGCAGTTCGCGGCAGACGCCGAAGCCGTCCAGGACCGGCAGCATCAGGTCGAGGACGAGGAGGTCGGGCCGCAGCCGGCGGGCGGTGGCGAGCGCGGCCGCGCCGTCGTGCACCACCGTCGCGGTGTGTCCCTCGGCCAGCAGGGAGCGGCGGATCAGTTCGGCCTGTTTCTCGTCGTCCTCGGCGACCAGCACATGTGCGCACACAAGTGCGGATCCTAAGCGGCTCACATCGCGAGCCAGTCGGCGTACCCCATCGCGACGACCGGATGCCGAGCCGGGTCGAGGGTGCGCAGCAGGTCCTTCATGTGCCCCTCGGAGACGCTGACGCAGCCGTGGGTCGGGCCGCCGTGGTCGACGTGCAGCCACACTCCCCCGCCGCGCCGGGGTCCGAGCGGGCGGGTCCAGTCCAGCGGCGAGGTGCCGGGCTTGCGGTTGTAGTCGATGGCGATGACGTAGTCGAAGGAGCCGTCCAGGGGCTCGCCCTCGAAGCCGGTGCCGGGCGAGTGGAATCCGGTGGACCGGTGGTACGGCAGCCTGCTGCCGGGGTCGGGCAGCAGTCCTCCGGCATCGGAGAGGGTGTAGACGCCGAGCGGGGAGCGCAGGTCGCCCAGCATGTGGTGGGCGCTCCAGCCGTGCAGCGCGTTGTGCGCGGGCCAACCGGGGCCCGCCTGCCAGCCGTCGGCGGTGCGCTGGTGCAGGACGACCGTACACGTCGGGGAGTCGGGCCCGCGCCCGGTGGCGACGACGACCTGGGTGCACTGCTCCGGTATCGCCGCCGACCGGGTGGGGCCGAGCCCGGGTATGCCCTGGCGGGCCTGCTCGGCCTGGGAGGTGGTGCCGGTCGCGGGCGCCGGCCGGGTGGGCCGCGTCCGGCTCCCGGCCGCCGCGCCTCTGTCGCCGCAGCCGGTGAGCAGCAGCGGGGAGGCGAGGAGCGCGACAGCGGTTCTGCGGTTGATCATGCTGTCGAGCTTGGCCGACAGTTATGTGGAATCGGTAAGAACTCAGGCCTTGTTCGGCTTGCCCTTGGTGAACAGCCAGGTATGGAAGAGGGGATCCAGCCGTTTGCCCGACTCCTTCTCCGCGAGCCGCACGAACTGCGCGGTGGTGCCGTGCCCGTCGCGGTGCTCGGTGGCCCAGGCCCGCAGGATCGTGAAGAACGTCCGGTCGCCGACCGCCTTGCGCAGCTCGTGCAGGGCCATGGCACCGCGGTCGTAGACGGGCGTGCCGAAGATGTTCCCGCCGCTGCCCGGGTCGCCGGGCGGGTAGGCCCACAGCTCGTCGCCCGCCGGGTGGGCGTAGAGGTCGTCGAAGGTCTTCTGGGCGCTGTCGCCGCCGTGCTGCTCGGAGTAGAGCCACTCCGCGTAGGTCGCGAAGCCCTCGTTGAGCCAGATGTCCTTCCAGGAGGTCAGCGACACCGAGTCGCCGTACCACTGGTGGGCGCTCTCGTGCACGAGGGTGAAGATGTCGGGCGCGGAGTCGTAGAGCGGGCGGGTCTGGGTCTCCAGGGCGTACCCGACGTCCGCGTGGTCCACGATGGATCCGGCGGACTTGAACGGGTAGGGCCCGAACAGCTTGCTCTCCCACTCCAGGACCGAGGGCAGCTGCTTGAGCACCGGCGCGGCGGCCTTGGCCTCGCGCGGGTCGACGGCGTCGAAGACCTGGACGCCGTCGCGGGTGGTGTACCGCCGGACCTGGAAGGTGCCGATGGTGGCGGTGGCCAGGTAGGCGGCCATGGGCTGGGTCTCGCGCCAGCGGAAGGTGGTCTCGCCCTTGACGGTGCGCTGCCCGAGCAGGGCGCCGTTGGCGACGGCGGTGCGGCCCTCGGGCACGGTGATCGTGAAGTCGTACGACGACTTGTCCTTGGGGTGGGCGTTCGCCGGGAACCAGGTCATCGCGCCCTGGGGCTGGTTCGCGACGAAGGCGCCGTCGTCGGTCGGGATCCAGCCGTCCGCCGAGCCGTCGGGGTCGGTGACGGGCTTCGGGGTGCCGTGGTAGGTGACGGTGACCTCGAAGTCCTGTCCGGCGCGCAGGGCGTGGCGCGGGGTGACGGCGAGTTCCTGGCCGGTGCGCTTGACGGTGGCGGCGGTGCGGTCCACGGTGACGCCGCCGACCGTCAGGCCCTTGAGGTCGAGGTCGAAGCGGGTGAGCGGCTGGGTGGCGCGGGCGGTGAGCACCGCGGTGCCGTCGATGCGCCCGCCGTTCTGGTAGCGCAGCGTCAGGTCGTAGTGGCGCACGTGGTAGCCGCCGTTGCCGCTGAGCGGGAAGTAGGGGTCGCCGACGCCGGCCGCGCCGGTGGTGCCCGCCCCGGCCGGTCCGGCGGCGCCGACGAGCGCGGCCACGGCGACGGGGACGGTGGCGAGCACCACCCTGCGGCCGAGAACCGCGGTGCGGCGGCGTGCGGGCTGTCTGCGGGGTGGCGTCACGTGCGCTCCTCGGGAGTGGCTGGTGCTCGGCTGGCCCACAGCGTAGAGGCGCCGGCGTCTCCGGGTCTCCCTCTCATTCTGGTCATGTCCCGCGCACCTCGCCGCCCGGGGCGCCCCGTGGACCCGCTCTGTCGCCGTCCCGCGCGTGTCACCCCTTCCCGCCGCCCGGCGCGTCGCGGACCGCCGCAGTACGCTCACCGAAAGCGGCCGCCGTCATCGAGGAAGGGCCCGACCGCGCGCGTGCGCGTACGTCGGATCCATGAACCGCCCGACGCCTGGCTCACTCCTTCGGCCGAACCGCGCACCAGGTTCCACGGTGGCGGCTCGTACGAGGAGTTCCGCGGCCGGTACGAGGCGGAACTGGACGACCCCGAGGCCGCCGCGCTGCTCGACGGCCTGCGGGAGTCGGCCCGCGAGGCCCCGGTGACCCTGCCGGCGGCGACGAGGACGCCGGAGCGCCGTCACGCCCAGGTGCTCCTGGAACTGCTCGGCGGCTGAGGTCAGCCGGTGTGCCGGGCCGCGTGCCGGCCGGCGGCGCGTCCCGAGAACAGGCAGCCGCCGAGGAAGGTGCCCTCCAGCGAGTTGTAGCCGTGCACCCCGCCGCCGCCGAAGCCGGCCACCTCGCCGGCCGCGTACAGGCCCTCGATCGGGGTGCCGTCGGCGCCGAGGGCGCGGGAGTCGAGGTCGGTCTGGATACCGCCGAGGGTCTTGCGGGTCAGCACATGCAGCCGTACGCCGATCAGGGGGCCCGCGGCCGGGTCCAGGAGGCGGTGCGGCGCGGCCACCCGGCCGAGGCGGTCGCCGAGGTAGCGGCGGGCGTTGCGGATGCCCTGGACCTGGGAGTCCTTGCTGTAGGGGTTGGCCAACTGGAGATCGCGGGCCTCGATCTGGCGGCGCACCTCGGCGGCGTCCAGCAGCGGCTTGCCGGTGAGGCCGTTCATCTTCTCGACCAACTGCTCCAGGGTGCCGGCGGTGACGAAGTCGGCGCCCTTGTCGAGGAACGCCTGCACCGGTCCCGGTGCGCCCTTGCCGACGAGCCGGTTGCGTACCACCGCCTTGCGGTCCTTGGCGGTGATGTCGGGGTTCTGCTCGGAGCCGGAGAGCGCGAACTCCTTCTCGATGATCTTCCGGGTGAGGACGAACCAGGAGTGGTCGTGCTCCGCGATGTCCTCGGTGGTGCGCAGGTACCTGAGGGTGCTGAGGGTGTCGTAGCCGGGCAGGCAGGGGTCGGGCAGCCGGCGGCCGAGCGCGTCGAGCCAGATGGAGGAGGGGCCGGGCAGGACGCGGATGCCGTGGCCGGACCAGACGGGGTCCCAGTTCCGCAGGCCCTCGGTGTAGTGCCACATCCGGTCCCGGTTGACCAGCCGGACGCCGGCCGCCGCGCTGATGTCGAGCATGCGGCCGTCCACGTGCGCGGGGACGCCGGTGACCATCTCGGCGGGGGGCGTGCCGAGCCGTGCGGGCCAGTAGCGGCGCACCATGTCGTGGTCGGCGCCGATGCCGCCGGTGGTCAGGACGACGGCCTCGGCGGTGAGTTCGAAGTCGCCGACGCGCTCGCGGCTGGAGGCGACGCCGCGCGGGGCGTCGTCGGCGGCGAGGAGGGTGCCGCGCACGCCGCGGGCGGTGCCGTCCTCGATGACGAGGTCGTCCACCTGGTGGCGGGGGTAGAACGTCAGCAGTCCGCCGCGGGCGGCCCGCCGGGCGTGCTCCACGAAGGGTTCGACCACTCCGGTGCCGGTGCCCCAGGCGACGTGGAAGCGGGGCACGGAGTTGCCGTGGCCGTCGGCCCTGAGGTCGCCGCGCTCGGCCCAGCCGACGGTGGGCAGCAGTTCGATGCCGTGCCCCTGGAGCCAGGAGCGCTTCTCGCCGGCCGCGAACTCCACGTAGGCGCGGGCCCATCGGACCGCCCAGGAGTCCTCGTCCTCGATCCGGTCGAACTGCGCGCTGCCGCGCCAGTCGTTCCAGGCCAGTTCGTAGGAGTCCTTGATGCCGATGCGGCGCTGTTCGGGCGAGTTCACGAGGAAGAGACCGCCGAAGGACCAGTACGCCTGGCCGCCGAGGTTGGCGGTGTTCTCCTGGTCGACCAGGGCGACCCGGCGCCCCCGGCTGGTCAGTTCGTGGGCCGCGACCAGGCCGGCGAGGCCCGCTCCGACGACGATGACGTCCGCGTCCATGGCGTGGAGGTCCTTCCTCAGTGGGTGGAGGTGGAGGGGGAGGTGCCGCCGCCGGTGAGCAGCGCGGTGAGCAGCTGCTTGAGCCAGCTCCGCGCGCGCTCCACGTCCTTGTCCAGGAGCAGTTGGACGGTGACGCCGTCGTAGGCCGCGACCACGGCGTGCGCGGCGCCGGCCGGGTCGCCGACCACGGCGGGCAGGCCGATGTGCCTGCGGGCCCGGAAGAGGCGGTCGGCGATGGCCTCCCGGAGCCGGGCGCGGTGGTCGAGGAGGGCGCGGGCCACCTCCGGGTCACGGGCGGCGTGCACCAGGAAGTCGGTCTTCACCAGCAGCCAGTCCACGTCGAGCAGCAGCACCTCGGTGACGCGGTCCACGGCGGCCGGTACGTCGAGGCCGGGGCCGCCCTCGGCGAGGGCGCCCGCCACCTGGGCGGCGATGAGGTCGGCGCGCTCCTGGTAGAGGGCGAAGAACAGCTCGTCCAGGGTGGCGAAGTTCGAGTAGAAGGCGCCCCGGCTGTACCCGGCCGCCTCGCAGACCTCCTCGATCGAGACGCGCCCGAACCCCTTGGCCGCGAACACCCGGAAGGCGGCGTCGAGCAGTCGGGCACGGGTGTTCGCCCGTCGTCGGGTGCCGCGTCCGGCGGTCCCCCGCATGGCAGCACCTCCCCCTTCGATACGCGAATGTATCCGATACATGGATGTATCGAAAGAGGCCCGCGAACCACGGATCACATTGGAACGTATTTTCGAATGAGAGGTACGCTGGCCCCATGGCCACGCACCTCCAGGGCTCCCTGTTCGACCAGACCGACGAGCTGCGCCTGAGCCCCCTCGACGGGCTGCGCCGCACGGTGCTGGGCGCCGGCGCCTGGATCGACGTCCTGCCCGGCTGGCTGACCGGCGCCGACGCCCTGTTCGAACAGCTCGCGGCGGAGGTCCCGTGGCGCGCGGAGCGCCGGAAGATGTACGACAACGTCGTCGCCGTACCACGCCTGCTGGCCTTCTACGGGGCCGCGGACCCGCTCCCCCACCCCGTGCTGGACGAGGCCCGTGCGGCCCTGTCCCGGCACTACGCCGAGGAACTGGGCGAGCCCTTCACCACCGCCGGGCTGTGCTACTACCGCGACGGCCGGGACAGCGTGGCCTGGCACGGCGACCGGATCGGGAAGGGCGCCCGTGAGGACACCATGGTCGCGATCCTCTCCGTGGGCGAGCCCCGCGACCTGCTGCTGCGCCCGGCCGGCGGGGGCGGGGCGACGGTGCGGCGGCCGCTCGGGCACGGCGATCTGATCGTGATGGGCGGCTCCTGCCAGCGCACCTGGGAGCACTGCGTGCCCAAGACGGCACGGGCGGCCGGACCGCGGATCAGCGTCCAGTTCCGGCCGCACGGAGTGCGCTGAGAAAGCGGCCGCCCCCTTGCGCCCCGCGGTGGCGGATCTGGTTGGCTGTGCCCCCGACGATCACTCGCACTCGGGCGCGGAGGGACCATGCGGGCAGAGGTACATCAAGTCGCCGAAGGCACATATCTGGTGCACGGCAACAACGTCAACTGGGTGATCCTGAAGGACGGGGACGAGTTCACCCTGATCGACACCGGCTATCCCGGGGACCGGCCGGGGGTCCTGGAGTCCCTCGCCGCGGTGGGCGGTTCACCGGAGGCGGTGGCCGCCGTGCTGATCACCCACGCGCACAACGACCACCTGGGCTCGGCCGAGTACCTGCGCGCGACGCACGGCACGCCCGTCTACCTCCACCCGGCCGAAGTCCCGCACGCACGGCGGGAGTTCCTGCACCAGGCGACCATCGGCGACGTGGTCCGCAACGTCTGGCGGCCGGGCATGCTGCCCTGGGCGGCGCACGTCATCAAGGTGGGCGGCATGGAGCACAACCCGGTCACCGCGCCCGAGCCGTTCCCGGGCGCGGGCGCACTCGACCTGCCGGGCCGCCCGGTACCGGTGCACACCCCCGGCCACACCGACGGGCACTGCGTCTACCACCTGCCCGAGGCCGGCATCGTGGTCTCCGGCGACGCCCTGGTGAGCGGGCACGCCGTCTCGTGGGTCAAGGGGCCGCAACTGCTGCCGGGCTTCTTCCACCACGAGCGCGCCGGAGTCCTCGCCTCCCTGGACGTGATCGCCGCGCTCGACGGCGACACCCTGCTGCCCGGTCACGGCCCGGTCCACCGGGGCGCGGTGCGCGCCGCCGCCGAACTGGCCCGCGACCGGGCCACCCGCACATCCCGTCGCCGCGACGGGAGTTGACGAGCGGTCACTCGTGCGGGACCACCGCCACGGGGCAGTCGGCGTGGTGCAGCACCCCGTGCGCGACGGAGCCGATGCGGGCGCCCACGGCGGTGCGGCGGGCGCGGCGGCCGACGACCATCAGCTGGGCGCGCCCGGCCAGCGACAGCAGCACCTGCCCGGCGCTGCCCATCTCCACCTGCTCGGCCACGGGCACCCCGGGGAACCGCTCCCGCCAGGGCCGCAGCGCGTCGGCCAGCGCCTGCTTCTCGTACGGTTCGAGACCGCCGGCCTCGTCCAGCAGCTTGAGCGAGCCGGGGCTGTAGGCGAAGACCGGCGGCAGGGTCCACGCCCGTACGGCGCGCACGGTGGCGCCGCGGGCCGCCGCCGTCTCGAAGGCGAAGCGCAGCGCGGCCGCGCTGTCCTCGGGATCGCCGTGCTGGCCGACCACCACCTCGCGCCCGGCGGCCTCCAGGACCGGGCGGTCGCCGGCGCGCACCAGCACCACGGGCCGGGTGGCCTCGGCGATGACGTGCTGTCCGACCGAGCCCAGCAGGAAGCCGACGACCGGTCCGTGCCCGCGCGAGCCCAGGACCAGCATCTCCGCGTCCCGGGCCGCGCGGCCCAGCGCCCGGGCGGCGTCCTCCTCGACCACGTCGACATCCACGGTGAGCTCGGGGTGCCGTTCGGCGACCTGGCGCACCGCCTCCGCGACGCCCTGCTCGACCCACCCCCGCTGGGTGTCCCGGTCGGCCTCGGCGAGCCTGTCGGCGTAGTGCCACGCGTGCAGGACGCGCAGGGGCAGCCCCCGGCGCACGGCCTCCCTGGCCGCCCAGTCCAGCGCGGCCAGGCTCTCCTCCGTGCCGTCCAGCCCTGCCGTGATCGCCCGTGTCATGCGTGGCCTCCTCGTCGTGCCGCCCGATCATGCTGCTGGTGCCCACTATCGGTCACCGCGTGCCACCGGCGGACCCCGGCCCTCCGTGTTCCGGGGCCGACCCGGACAGCCGGGCGGACACCGGGGCGACCGGTGGGAGCGGGTGGCGCCGCGCCGGTCTGCTGGACCTGGACGGCTGCTTCGTGGACGGGTCGCGCGTTCGGGCGCGCCGAAGGGGGATCACGTCGGCCCCTCAGCCTGTCCGGAGCCGACGCGCGCCTGCCGGACCGGCGGCTCTGCCACAGGCACCTGCCCACCCGTCAGTACGTGCCGGTACTGTCCTCCTACCCTCATGTGTCCGGCCTTCTGCGGGCGGGCACGGCGCAGCGAAAGGAGCCTGGCGTTGGGCTGGGTCGGCGGGTACTACCGCAAGGACGGTACTTATGTGCAAGGCCACTCCCGCAGAGGCGCGAACGAGGGTGACGGCGCAGAGGGGCTGATCCTGCTGGTGGTCCTCGCCGTCCTCGTGCTCCCCGCCATGGGCGTCGGCTGGCTGGTCGCCAAGAAGTGGGGCAGGACCGCCGGCCGGCTGTCCGGTCTGGCGACGGCGCAATGGTGCGTGCTGCTGGTTCTCACGCAGATGACCACGCCCAGCTGTCCTGACGCGCTCCCCGACGGTACCTTTCCGCCGTGCGTCGACGTGAAGGACGGTCTCGCGCCGCACGGCTTCGCCTTCCTGACAGCGTTGGTGCTGACCGCCTGCGCGATAGTCGCGGTCCTCGTTCACCAGAGGCAGTACCGACCACCGCTGCCCGCCCACGTGGAACCGCCTTCGCAACCGTGGGCCCCTGGACCGCAATCGTTCGTCTCGCCGCCACTCGCGCAGTACCGGCCCGCGCCGTTCGCCGACGGCGGCATGCCGCGCCTGCACACCAACTGTCTCGACTGTGGCCGACCGCTGTCCGACTACGACTCCATGGTGCGCGGCTACGGCCCCACGTGCTGGAACCGCTTCTAGGTGACTGGTGTCACGTGAGGCCTCTCGTGCATGCCGGCTCGCCGTGAAGGGCGTCAGATCGTCGTCGCCTGCTGCGAGTGCTCGGGTGAGCGCCGGGCGAGCGCTGGGGTGAGCCTCAGCGCGCGCAGTCGAGCCGGTTCAGGTCGACGGTGTCGGCGAGGGCTCGCATGCCCCGGTCGTCCGGATGCAGATGGTCGCCGCCGTCGTAGTCGGGCCGCAGCCGCTCGGGGTCGTGGGGGTCGCGCAGCGTCCGGTCGAAGTCGGTGACGGCGTCGAACTCCCGGCTCTTCCGGAGGAACCGGTTGACCTCCCGGCGCACGGCCTCGGCCGTGCGGTCCCACTCCGGCCAGCCCTTGAAGGGGCTGATGGTGGCGGCGACCACGCACAGGTGGGCCGCGTGGGCCCGGCGGACCAACTGCCGGTAACCGGCGGCCAGATCGGCCGCGGTGACGCCGGTACGGGCCTTGAGGTCGTTGACGCCCGCGAAGAGGACGACGGTGCGCACCCCCGGCTGGGACAGCACATCCCGGTCCAGGCGGTGCAGGACGCTCTGCCCGGCGCCGTCGCCCGCGCCGTCCGCGAGCATCTTGTCGCCGGAGATTCCCTCGTCGGCCACGCCCTGCACCGGGCCGCGGGCCGCGTGCAGGCGCCGGGCCAGATGGTCGGGCCAGCGGCGGTCGCGGTCGGGGGTGGACTGCCGGCCGTCGGTGAGGGAGTCGCCGAGCGCGGCCACGGCACCGGTGGCCGGGCGGTCGGGGCGCACGGCGACGGCGTCGACGTACCACCAGGAGCCGGTGGTCAGCGTCCAGTGGCCGCCGCCGTCCTCGGCCGTGTGGCCGCCGCCCTGCCCGAGGTACGACGTCTGGAGCGCCAGCTCGTGCCCGCTGGCCGGTCCGACGGCGTCCGGGGTGCGCAGGCTCACCGCGAGGTCGGTGCCCGCGGGCACCCGGCCGGGCAGCGGGTCGCTCCAGGCCACGGCGCCGGCGGGCAGGGTGATCCGGCGGGCGCCGCCGAAGGTCAGGGCGTGGTTGCCGCCGGGGCGCAGGGCGGCGCCCCGGGCGCGCGGGCCCGCGTAGACGTCGTCGAGGGTCAGCGGGCGGTCGCCGAAGGCGTTGGTGAAGCGGACCCGCAGGGCGCCGCCGCCGACGCTGGTGTGCACGATCATCCGGTACTCCGCGCCCGCGATGCCCGTGCCCAGCCGCTCGGCGCTCGCCGCCCAGGTGAGCACACCGGAGGGCCGGCCCGGCGCGCCCGTCGGACGGGCGGCCGCGCGGACGGGCCCGGAGTGGCAGGCGGCGAGCGTCAGCAGGGCGGCGGCGACGCGGCAGCCGCGCCCGAACCGGCCGTTCACGAGGCGCCCGGCCCGTCGGAACCCGGCCGGAGCCCCGCGGACGTACCGGCGTGTCCCACGCAGGTCATGGTCCCGCCGCGGGGACGCATGCGCACCTCGGTGGGTGGTCATCCGCTCGCCTCCCCGCCGGCTCGGCATCGTAGAGGTCGCCGGTGGCTCCGGTCGGTTCCGGTGCCCCGCACGGGCCCGGACATGCGGATGCCCCGCGCGAGGCGGGGCATCCGGTCGTGCGCGAAGGCCGTCAGTGCTTGGCGGCCGGCGTGTTGGCGGCGGTCACGTTGACCGCGGCCCACGCCTTGTCCACCGTCTTGTACTCGGTGCTGCTCGCGCCGTACAGGTCCGTGGCCGCCTTCAGCGTCGCGACGCGCGCGTCGTGGAAGTCGGTCGTGGAGACCATGTAGCGGGTCAGCGCACGGTAGAAGATGGCGGTGGCCTTGGTACGGCCGATGCCCGTGACCGTGGACTTGTCGTACGTCGGCGAGTTGTACGCCACGCCGTTGATCGTCTTCTTGCCGCTGCCCTCCGCGAGGAGGTAGTAGGCGTGCGACGAGACACCGGAACCGGCGTGCACCTCGGTGGAGTAGGTCTCCGGCGTCCAGTAGTCGATCGTGCCCTCAAGCTTGTCGAGCGAGGGGTGGTCCAGGCGGCGCAGGAACTTCTGCGAAAGGCCCAGCTTCTCGCCGATCAGGTAGTCGGGCGTGTCCTGCTTGTTGTTGGCGTAGAACTCGACGTTGGAGCCGAAGATGTCCGCCAGCGACTCGTTGAGCGCGCCCGGCTCGCCGTACTGGTTGCCGTAAGGGTCGACGAAGGTCGGCTCCAGCTTGGCGGTCGCGTCCACCACGCCGTGGGTCAGCTCGTGACCGGTGACGTCGAGGACGACCAGCGGCTTCTTGAAGGTCTGCCCGTCACCGTCGCCGTACAGCATGCAGTTGCAGGTCGGGTCCCAGAAGGCGTTGGCGACCCTGCTGCCCCAGTGGACCATCCCGTGGGCGGCCTTGCTGTCGTTCGCGATGCCCTTGCGGCCGAAGGTCTTCTTGTAGAAGTCCAGCGTCTTGGTGATGCCGTACTGGGCGTCCGCGGCGGCGCTGGCACGGTTGGAGGTCGTGCCGTTGCCCCACACGTTGGTGGTGCCGGTGAACTTCGTGCCGGCGCCGAAGCTCTCCGTGCTCTTGCCCTTGGCGTCGCGCACCTCGGAGCCGTACCGGCTCGGGTCGGCGAGCTGGTAGTGGCCGCGCGAGGTCTGCGTGGTGGTCAGGCCGACGCTGCCGTCGAAGAGCGTCTTGCCGGTGCCGCTCGCGGCCGACGGGTACGCGGCCGTGGCGCCGGTGGGGGCGCCCGCGCGGGCGAGGGCGGCGCTGCGGGCGGCACCGATGACCGGGTCCGCCGTCACGCCCTGCTCCTGCAGGCTCTTGACCAGCTTCGGCGACAGGAACTGGTCGCTGTCGGGGGTGTTGCTGCGCACCTTGCCGGTGACGGCGTCGACCACGACGGTGTTGGTGCCGTCCTGGTCGGTCACGGTCACCTGGTAGGCGAGCGCGGAGGCGCCGTCGCGGGCGTCCACGACGAGCTGCGCGGTGCCCGCCTCGCCCTTGGCGGCCCGGGCGGCCGCGGCGGCGGCCTGGTCCGCGGTCAGCTTGGCCTTCGTGGCGGCGGCCGGCTTGACGGTCTGGTCGGCGGCGCGGGTCACACCGGTGTAGACAAGCTTGTGGTCGAGGTGGACCACGAGGTCACCGCCGAGCACCGGCAGGCCGTTGTGGGTGCGCTCGAAGCGGACGTGCCGGGCGCCCTCGGGGTCCAGCATGACGTCCTGGGCGTGCAGTTCGTCGCCCGTCGAGACGCCCGTCACGCTCGCGTGCGCGAAGGCCGCGGTGCGGGCCGCGGCCACCACGGCGTCGGCGTTCGTGGCGGACGCGACGGAGCGCGCCTCCCCCGTGGTGGGTCCCGCGAAGGCCGTACCGGCCAGGCCCGTGGCAGCGGTGACCACCGCGACGGCGACCGCCACCGAGCGTATGTGCGGTTTACGCAATCTGATCAGGGTTCCTTCTGTGGAGGGCGGCGGTTCGTCAACCGCCCTGTGACATGGCGCACTTCCGCGCCACGGGGCTGGTCGGGCCCCGAGGGTTCACCCTTGCCGATCAGTCATGTGCACGTAAAGCCGGAATGATCCATTTCGCGATCTCCTAGGGCAATCCTTTGCAAATGAGCGCCTCAGAGTGATCGAGATATGACCAACTGTGTGTCGGCTGTGGAGACGTGGCCTCGATCCCCTAGGTTCCCAGGCCGGAATGTGACCGATATCGCATCGACGGACGGACGGATGGAGTGGGTGCCCGATGGTGTCAGCCACGGTGAGCAGGGGCGCGGTTCTCGGAGCGGTCGCGCTGTCGCTGCTCGCGGTCCCGGCGCGGGCCGCGACGGGGGAGCCGAAGCCGCCCGCGGCCGAAGAGGTGAAGTCCCCCGCGGCGGCGGGGCTTCCGGCGCCGGACACGGCGGGCCTGGCCGCGGTACTGCGGTCGGCGGTGGCCGCGGGCGCGCCGGGAGCGCTGGCCCGGATCGACGACCACGGCACGGTGTACCGGGCGGCGCACGGGCTCGCCGACCGCGGCACCCGGCGGGCCATGGGCGCCGGCGACCGCTTCCGGGTCGGCAGCGTCACCAAGACGTTCACGGCCGTCGTGCTGCTGCAACTCGTCGACGAGCACCGGCTGACGCTGGACGCGCCGGTCGACCGCTATCTGCCGGGGCTGCTGCCGGACGACCGGATCACGGTGCGTCAGGTACTGAGCCACCGCAGCGGGCTGTACGACTTCACGAACGACATGTTCGCCGACAGCGTCGCGGGGTTCGAGGCGGTCCGCGACAAGGTGTTCACCTACCGCGAGTTGGTGGCCCTGTCCCTGAAGCATCCGCGCACCAACGCGCCGGGCGCGGCGTACTCGTACTCCAACACCAACTTCGTGGTCGCCGGCATGCTCATCGAGAAGCTCACCGGGCACTCGGTGCGCACCGAGTACGAGAAGCGGGTCTTCGGGCCGCTGAAGCTGCGCGACACGTTCTACGTCCACCCCGGCACCACGATCCCGGGCACGCACGCCCATGGCTACCTCACCCCCGACCGGGCGGGCGATCCGCTGGTGGACTCGACCGACCAGACGGTGTCGTGGGCGCAGAGCGCGGGCGCGATCATCTCCAGCGCGCGGGACCTCGACACGTTCTACCGCGCCCTGCTCGGCGGCGAGTTGATGTCCGCCGCGCGGCTCGCCGACATGGAGCGGATGAACCGGGTCGACGCCACCACCGCGTACGGGCTCGGGCTGCGCCGCCGCGATCTGTCGTGCGGGATCTCGGTGTACGGGCACACGGGGACGGTGCAGGGCTACTACACGTACGCCTTCGCGACGAAGGACGGCGGGCGCGGCGTGACGGCCGTCGCCACCACGTCGAACAACGGCAAGGTGCTCAAGACGCTTGCCGGGGTGCTGGATTCGGCGTTCTGCGGGAAGCAGGGCAAGCGGTGGCCGGAGGCTTCGGGCAAGGAGTAGGCCCGGAGCGTCCCGATCTTGGCAGAAGCGGTGCCTCCGGGTCAGGATGCCCGCATGAAGGGTGATCTCTTTTCCAGTCGGCACATGGTGCGGGCGGCCACCGAACCCGGGATGTCCGTCGAGAACGCCAAGTGCCTCAGGTACGCGGTGGACGGCGAGATGTACGCCCGGCAGGGCGCGATGGTCGCCCACCGCGGCGACCTGCGTTTCGAGCGCAAGGGGCAGGGCGTCGGAGGCATGCTCAAACGCGCGGTCACCGGGGAGGGGCTGCCCTTGATGGCGGTGCGCGGGCAGGGCGAGGTCTGGCTCGCGCACGAGGCGCAGAACTGCTTCATCGTGGAGGTCGAGCCCGGCGACCGGTTCACCGTGGGCGGTCGTCATGTGCTGTGCTTCGACCCGTCGCTGTCGTACGAGATCAGGACGGTCAAGGGTTCGGGCATCACCGCGGGCGGCCTGTTCAACAGCGTGTTCAGCGGGCACGGCCGGCTCGGCCTGGTCTGCGAGGGCAGTCCGCTGGTCATCCCGGTCTCGCCGGAGCAGCCGGTGTACGTGGACACGGACGCGGTGGTCGGCTGGACCGCGCGGCTGGAGACCTCGCTGCACCGCTCGCAGTCGATAGGCTCGATGCTGCGCGGCGGCTCCGGCGAGGCCGTACAGCTGATGCTCCGGGGCGAGGGCGTCGTCGTCGTACGCCCGAGCGAGCTGACCCGGCACACGTCGCAGCAGCACTGAACGGGAAGGGTGACACCGTGATCGGCATCTCCGAGATCGAAGCCGCGGCCGGGTTGATCGCCCCGCACGTGGTGCGGACGCCGACCGTGGCGAGCCCCGGGCTGGGCGCGCTGCTCGGCGTCCCGGTCACCGCCAAGCTCGAACTGTTGCAGCGCACCGGCTCGTTCAAGGCCCGCGGGGCCGTGGCGAAGCTGCTGTCGCTGGGCGAGGCCGAGCGGGCGGCGGGCGTGGTCGCGGTCAGCGGCGGCAACCACGGGATCGCGCTGGCGGTGATGGCGGCGGCCCTCGATGTGAAGGCCACCGTGGTGATGCCCCGCACCGCGCCCGCGCGGTCCCTCGCGCTCGCCGAGGAGGCCGGGGCATCGCTGCGGCTGACCGACGGCATGGACAGCGCCTTCGAGCTGGGGGTGCGGCTCGCGGACGAGGGGCTGACCCTGGTCCACCCGTTCGACGACCCGGCGGTGATCGCCGGGCAGGGCGCCGTCGGGCTCGAACTGGCCGAGGACGCCGGGGAGGAGCTGACGGACGTCGTCGTCAGCATCGGCGGGGGCGGGCTGATCTCGGGCATCGCGGCGGCGCTGCGGGCCCGGCGGCCCGGGGTGCGGGTGTGGGGCGTGGAGACGGAGGGCGCCGAGTCGATGTCGGCCGCGCTGAAGGCGGACGGCCCGGTGCCCGTACCGCTGTCCTCGCTGGTCACCACGCTCAGCGCGCCCGCGGTGTCCCGGCTGACGTACGACCATGTCTCCGAGCTGGTCGAGGAGGTGCTGGTGGTGCCCGACCGGGAGGCCGTACGGGGCTGCCTGGAGCTGGCCGACCACGCCAAGGTGTGGGCCGAACCGGCCGCGGGGTGCCTGCTCCCCGCGGCCCGCGAGGTGGTCTCCCGGGTCGGCCCCGGCGCCCGTCTCGGCCTCGTGCTGTGCGGCGGCAACACGACCCTGGCCGAGGTGACCGACTGGGCGGACCGCTTCGGGCTGCGATAGCCCGAGTCGGGGTGCGACGACCGGATTCGGGTCGCGGCGGCCCGAGCCGGGTTGCCACGAGCGGATTCGAGTCGCGGCGGCCCGATGCCCGGGTGCCGCGAACCGCTCGGGGTGGCGGTGGGCTGGCTGGTCTGCGGTCGGCGTGCGGCCTGGAGTGGCCCCGTCGGTCTGCGCCGGGCATGCGCGTGCACCGCATGCGGTGGCCCCTCGGTCCGCGGTACGTCCGGCCGTGTCCGGGCGGGACAGGCCGGCCGGCCGCGGGCCCGTCGTTTTCGGGGGCCCGCACCGGGGACTCGGCGCGCATGGTGCGAATCGGATACACGATGATGACCGAGCAGGCCGGGCCCCGGGACCTGGTGCGGCACGTGGTGCGGGCCGAGGAGGCCGGGTTCGACTTCTCGGTGACCTCGGACCACTACTTCCCGTGGCTGCGCGCGCAGGGGCACTCCCCCTACGCGTGGAGCGTGCTGGGCGCCGCCGCGCAGGCCACCTCGCGGATTCCGCTGATGACCTACGTGACCTGCCCCCTCCGGCGCTACCACCCGGCCGTGGTGGCGCAGAAGGCGGCCACCATGCAGCTGCTGTCCGAGGGCAGGTTCCGGCTCGGGCTCGGCTCGGGCGAGAACCTGAACGAGCGTGTGGTGGGCGGCGGCTGGCCTCCGGTGGACGTGCGCCACGAGATGCTGGAGGAGGCCGTGCGGATCATCCGGGCGCTGTTCGGGGGCGACCACGTCACCCATCACGGGCGCCACTACCAGGTGGAGTCGGCCCGGCTGTGGGACGTGCCCGAGGAGCCGCCGCCGATCGGCATCGCGGTCTCCGGCGAGCGGTCCTGCCGGATCGCCGGACAGCTGGGCGACCTGGTGATCGCCACCGAGCCGGAGCCGGGCCTGCTGGAGGCCTTCGACCGCAACGGCGGCGGCGGCAAACCCCGTGTCGGCCAGCTGCCGGTGAGCTACGACCCCGACCGGGACACGGCCGTCAAGCGGGCCCACGCCCAGTTCCGCTGGTTCGGGCTCGGCTGGAAGGTCAACGCGGAACTGCCGCACTCCGACTCCTTCGAGTCCGCGACCCGGTTCGTGACCCCCGACGACGTCGCCTCCTCCCTCCCGTGCGGCGACGACCCGGACGCCTTCGTGGAAGCCGTGCGCCCGTACGCGGAGGCGGGGTTCGAGGAAATCGCCCTGGTGCAGATCGGCGGCGACACCCAGCCGGAGTTCCTGGACTGGTCGGCGAGGACCCTGCTGCCCGCGCTGCGGGAGGCGCTCGGCTGACGGCTGCTCGACAGCGGCCGGCCGGGGTACCCGAGGGCTCTACGCCGATCGTCCCGGAGGCCCTCGCGTGAACACGTTCGTGCACAAGACCCTGGTGGTTCAGCTCCACACCCCCGGCACCGGCCGCTTCCCGGCCTTCGTCCACCTCGGCTACGACGCCGCCGACCCGTACGCCGTCACGGCCGTCTTCGCCCACGACGGCCATGTCCTCGCCCGATGGCGCCTCGACCGCGAGATGCTCGCCGAGGGCCTCACCAGGCCGGTCGGCGTCGGTGACGTACGGCTGCGCCCGGCCGGCACCGGAATGTGGCACGAGCTGCGCCTGGAGTTCCTCGGGGACCGGCGCCCGGACGGCGGGCGGCAGCGCGCGGTGGTCTACGCCTGGGCGCCGACGGTCGCCGCGTTCTTGCGCGAGACCCGGGAGATCGTGCCGCCGGGTCGAGAACGCGCCCCGGTGGACGAGCTGTTGGCGGACATCCTCGCTACGTGACCGCCCCTCCTCGGGAGACGTCCCCGAGCGGGCGGCGGTAGGTGAGGCCGGGCCGGCCGGACAGCAGGGTCTCGCCGACGACGGTGAACCCCGTGCGGGACAGCACGGTCCGCGAGGCCAGGTTGTCCCGCCTGGCCGCGGCCTTCAGAAAGGTCAGACCGTACGTGCCCGCGGCCCGGACGCACAGCTCCCGCACCGCCCGGGTGGCCAGGCCCCGGCCCGCGGCGCGCTCGGCGATCCGGTAGCCGAGGTCGGCGCCGCCGTCCTCCACGTCCACGAGGTTGACCCGGCCGAGGATCTCCCCGGCCGGACCGACGAGGACGTGGAAATAGCAGATGCCCGCCTCCTGCTCGGCGAGCAGGGCGCGGTGCCGCTCGGCGAACCGGGTGAAGTAGTCGTCGCCGCGGTCGGGGATCGACGCGGCGAAGTACGCCCGGTTCTCCCGCTCGAAGGCGAGCAGCGCGGGGGCGTGGTCCGGGCGGAGCAACTGGAGGTCCGGCATGGCGGAACCCTACAAAGCCCGGTCGCCGGGCCGTCAACGGTTTTCGGTGCGGGTGGTGTGCCGGCGGCGGGCCCACAGCGGAATGCCGTACCAGCACAGCAGGTACCAGGCGACGACGGCCGCGACCAGCCACGGCACATAGCTGTCGTGGGTGGCCACCCGGAGGATGAGCAGCAGCGCGGAGGTCATGGTGGCCAGCAGCAGCACCAGGCCGATGAAGGTCAGCCGGGAGGCGATGCGCACCGCCCGGGGTTTGACCCGGCGGCCGGAGACCAGGCGGTGCAGCGAGACCGGGCCGATGAGGGCGCCGGTGGCGCAGGAGCCGAGGACCACGGTGACGATGTAGATGTCCTGGTCGGCGTCGGGCAGCCCGGCGTACTTCGGCTGGAAGACGACGGTCAGCAGGAAGCCGAACAGGATCTGCACGCCCGTCTGGGCGACGCGGACCTCCTGGATGAGTTCACCCCACATCCGGTCGGCCCGCTCCTCCTCGGTCTCGTCCCGCCCTGTGCGCCGTTCCTCCGCGTGTCCTTCCCGGCGTCCTTCCTTGGTCATGCGATGCAAGTAACCGCCCGGCCGTTCCTTCAAACGGTACGCGGCCGTGCCCCTACCAGCGGTGCTCGACCTGTTCCCTGACGCGTCGCTCGTACAGGTCCCGGATCGCGGTGAACGTCTCCTGCGGCAGCGGCGGCAGCTTGGCGGCGGCCGCGTTGGCACGGGCCTGCTCGGGGGTGCGGGCGCCGGGGATCACCGTGGTGACGCCCTCCTGCCCGATGATCCAGCGCAGCGCCAGCTGGGCCGGGGTGTAGCCCTCGGGAGCGAGCGCCGCGAACTCGGCGGCCGCCTCCACGCCCGTCTCGTAGTCGACGCCGGAGAAGGTCTCGCCCTGGTCGAACGCCTCGCCGTGCCGGTTGAAGGTGCGGTGGTCGTTGGCGGCGAAGACGGTGTCCTTGGTGTACTTGCCCGACAGCAGCCCGGAGGCGAGCGGTACCCGGGCGATGATGCCGACACCGGCCGCGCGGGCGGCGGGCAGCACCTCGCGCAGCGGCTTCATCCGGAACGGGTTGAGGATGATCTGCACGCTGGCCACGTTCGGCCGGGCGATCGCGGCCAGGGCCTCGGCGCAGGTCTCCACGCTGACGCCGTACGCGGCGATGCGCTCCTCCTCGACCAGGGTGTCCAGCGCGTCGTACACCGCGTCGGTGGAGTAGACCGGGGTGGGCGGGCAGTGCAGCTGCACCAGGTCGATCCGGTCGACGCCGAGGTTGCGCCGCGAACGGTCGTTCCAGGCGCGGAAGTTGTCGAGGACGTAGTTCTCGGGGATCTGGTCGACGCGGCGGCCCATCTTGGTGGCCACCAGCACATGCAGATCGGGGCGGCCGCCGAGGAAGGCGGCGATCGTCTGCTCGCTGCGCCCGTCGCCGTAGACGTCGGCGGTGTCGAAGAAGGTGACCCCGGACTCGGCCGCGGCCTCCAGGACGGCCAGGGCGTCCTTCTCGGCCACGTCGCCCCAGTCCGCCCCCAGCTGCCAGGTGCCGAGACCGACCACCGACGCCCACTGACCCGACCTGTCGATTACACGTTCGTCCATGACGACAGTCTGTCATCCGGCGCCCGGTCCGACGGAACGGTGCGCTCCGGTCACCGACCGGTGCTCGCCGTCCATCCGTGCGGGAGGGGGCGGCGGCGACCGCGAGTGGCGACGCGTGATGCCGCCGTCGCGGTCGGGTTCCTCATGCCTCGGCGGTGCGGCACTCCGGATGTCCCCACCCTTGCGCGTTCTTGGCGATGGACTCGCCCGCCGCGTAGGAGCGGCCGCAGACGCAGCGGCCGGGGAACTTCGCCTTGATGGTGCGGGACGACGAGGACGACGCGCCCCCGGAGCGGCGGACCGTCTTCTTGCGCGGGGCGGACCTGGGTGTGTCGGGCGAGGGCGGGGGCACCGGCGAGCCCAGCTCGCTGCCCGCCGGCTCCTGCGCGGAGGCGGCCTGGCTGGCCGCGCGGTCGGCGAAGTCGTTGAGCGGGTCGCCGTCGACCTGATGGGCCGGGACGTAGCGGAACTCCACCGAGCGGCCGTCCAGCAGCGCGTCGATGCGGACCACCAGCTCCTGGTTGGCGACCGGCTTTCCCGCGGAGGTCTTCCAACCGTTGCGCTTCCAGCCCGGCAGCCAGGTGGTGACGGCCTTCATCGCGTACTGGGAGTCCATCCGGACCTCCAGCTCCACGGCGGGGTCGACCGTACTCAACAGCCGCTCCAGGGCAGTGAGTTCGGCGACGTTGTTGGTGGCCCGGCCGAGCGGGCCGGCCTCCCAGCGAGCGGGCGTCCGCCCGTCGTCGCCCGAGACCACCCACGCCCATCCGGCCGGTCCGGGGTTCCCCTTCGAAGCCCCGTCGCACGCGGCCACCACTCGTTCACCCATGCGCACGATCATCCCATGACGGCGCGGGTGCCCGGACCGGGCCGGCAAGGCCCCGCTCAGGCCTCCCTGATCCGCGGCGCCTCCCCCTCGGTGGTCGTGATGTCGATCACCGAGAAGGTGGCGCCCTGGGGATCGCGAAGCGCCGCGAACCGGCCGAAGGGACTGCCCATCGGCCCGAAGCGGACGGCGCCGCCGAGCCTGGTCGCCTTCGCGACGGCCTCGTCGCAGTCGGCGACGGTGAAGTAGACGTTGATGTACGAGGGCACCTCGGGCGGGAAGTCGTCGGTCATGCGCATCCGGCCGAGCACCGTCTCCTCGCCGACCTCGTACATCCGGAAGTCGACCGCGTCGTCCACGAGGTCCTTCATCCGGTACGGGAAGACCGCGGCGAAGAACGCGTCCGCCTTCTCCGGTTCCCGGGTGAACACCTCGGCCCAGCAGTAGGCGCCCGGGACGGCCGTCTCCTCGAAGCCCTCGTGGGTGCCCGCCTGCCAGATCCCGAACACGGCCCCGCTGGGCTCGCGGGCCAGGCACATGGTGCCGAGGTCGCCGACCCGCATCGGCTCCATCAGCACGTCACCGCCGCTGTGCCGCACCTTCTCGGCGGTGGCGGCGGCGTCCGGCGAGGCGAAGTACAGGCACCACCGCGACTGTCCCTCCTGGCCCGGCATGGGCGGGACGACGGCGGCGACGGCCTTCCCGGCCACGGATGCCTGGATGTAGTGGCCGTACTCCGCCGAGGAGTCGCCGAAGGTCCAGCCGAGGACGCCGCCGTAGAACTTCTCCGCGCCCTCCAGGTCGGTGAACATCGCGTCGGCCCAGCAGGGCGTTCCCTCGGCTTGTACGGCCATGCTCGCCGCCCTCCAGGTGTGGTCACGGCCCCGTCTGCTCACGCTAGTCAGCCCGCGGTGGGGCCGCGCGCCGAGCGGGGCTGTCGGACACTGGGGAGGAGACACCGGCGGTCTGCCGAAGGGACGGGCGATGACGATGCGGGCGTGGTCGGTGGTGGCTCGGGGACCGGTCGAGGGCGAGCCGCTGAAGCTGGTGGAGCGACCAATACCCACCCCTGGACCGGACGAGCTGCTGGTACGGGTGCGGGCGTGCGGGGTGTGCCGGACCGATCTGCATGTCACCGAGGGTGATCTGCCGGTGCGCCGGGCCGGGGTGACACCCGGGCACGAGGTCGTCGGCGAGGTGGCCGGACTCGGCTCGCAGGTCTTCGGCTTCGCGCCGGGCGACCGGGTGGGCGTGGCCTGGCTGCGCCGCACCGACGGGGTGTGCGCCTACTGCGCGCGGGGCGCCGAGAACCTGTGCCCGCGCTCGCAGTACACCGGCTGGGACACGGACGGCGGCTACGCGGAGTACACCACCGTGCCGGCCGCGTTCGCCTACCGGCTGCCCGAGGCGCTGGACGACGTGTCGGCGGCGCCGCTGCTGTGCGCCGGGATCATCGGATTCCGCGCGCTGCGCCGCACCGCGCTGCCGCGGGGCGGCCGTCTCGGCCTGTACGGCTTCGGCGGCAGCGCCCACCTGTGCGCGCAGGTCGCGCTCGCCGAGGGCGCCACCGTGCATGTGATCACCCGGGACGAGGTCTCCCGGGCGCTCGCCCTGGAGCTGGGCGCGGCCTCCGCGCGGGACCTGGACGAGCCGCCGCCGGAACCGCTGGACGCGGCGATCCTCTTCGCCCCGGTCGGCGACCTGGTGCCGGTGGCGCTGCGCGCCCTGGACCGGGGCGGGGTGCTGGCGCTCGCGGGCATCCACCTCAGCGACGTACCGCCGTTGCACTACGAGACGGATCTGTTCTACGAGAAGGAGTTGCGCAGCGTCACCGCCAACACCCGGGCGGACGGGCGGGAGTTCCTCGCCCTGGCGGCCCGCTACCGTGTCCGGGCGACCACGCACCCCTATCCGCTCGACCGGGCCCCCGAGGCCCTGCGCGATCTGAAGGCGGGCCGTTTCGACGGCGCGGCGGTGCTGGTGACGTCCCGAGAGGGCTGAAATCCCCTCGACAGCGAGGGCGTCGAGGCGCTCGGATGAGTGCCGTGAACGCACCGAGGATGCACGCGGACGAACTCGACCTCGACGCCCCGCTGGTCCGGCGGCTGATCGCCCGCCGCTTCCCGGAGTGGTCCGCGCTGCCGGTACGACGGCTCGCGTCCTGCGGTACCGAGAACGCCATGTTCCGGCTGGGCCCCGGGCTGGTGGTACGGCTCCCCCGGCACCCCGGCGCGGTCCCGGACCTGGCGCACGAGCAGCGCTGGCTGCCCCGGCTGGGACCGCTGCTGCCCGTGGCCGTACCGGAGCCGGTGGGCACGGGCGAGCCGGACGAGGGCTTTCCGTGGCCCTGGTCCGTCTACCGCTGGCTGGAGGGGGAGAACCCGGTGGCGGGGGCCGTGGCCGAACCGGTCCGCCTGGCCCGGGACTTGGGGCGGTTCGTGCGGGCGCTGCGCCATGTCGACCCGGGGGCCGCGCCGACCGGCTACCGGGGCGGCCCCCTGCGGGAGCGGGACGAGCCCACCCGCGCGGCCGTCGCCGAACTGGGCGACCGGGTCGACGCGGGTGCGGTCACGGCGCTGTGGGAGCGGGCGCTGGAGGCCCCGGAGCACGGTCGTCCGCCGGAGTGGGCCCACGGCGACCTGTCCCCCGGCAATGTACTGGTCGGCGGCGGCCGGCTCGGCGCGGTCATCGACTTCGGCTGTGCGGGGGTGGGTGATCCGGCCGTCGACCTCATGCCGGCGTGGAACCTGCTGCCGGCCCGCGCCCGGGACACCTTCCGCGAGGCAGTCGGCGCGGACGACGCGGAGTGGGCGCGGGGGCGCGGCTGGGCGCTGTCGGTCGCGCTGGTCCAGCTGCCGTACTACTGGCACACCAACCCGGCCCTGGCGGAGAACTCCCGGCATGTGATCGCCGAGATCCTCGCCGAGGCCGGGTGAGGGCGGCGGGGCCGCTTCCGTGTCAGTCCCCCGCGTGGGCCTTCTCCAGGGCGGCGACGTCCGGCCTGTCCATGCTCCGTTCTCCGGGCGTCGCGGGACGCGGGCCGAGCGGCGGTTTTGCGCCAGTGCCGTACGACGAGCGCATGCGTGGTGTCACCGGGGGTACCCGCGCCGTGAGCGGCCCCACCGGCGGGATTGAACTGCCGTGTCCGGGGTACGCGCCGTGAACACAACAGCGCAGGTACCGCACGCAGAGGCCGAAAAGGGCAGACGTCGAACCGTGACTTTCGTGGGAGAGGTAATGGAAACCGCCGGGATCCGGTCGCAGACAGCGGTCACCGAGAGGACCGGGCAGGACGGGACGGACGCGGGAGCGCTGCCCGGCATCGCAGACCCCGCCTCCGTGGCCCCGCGGGACGCGCGCGCGCTGTCCCGCCAGTTCTTCCGTCGGCTCACCGAGCTGGAGGAGGGGACCCACGAGTACCAGTACGCACGGAACACGCTCATCGAGATGAACATGTCGCTCGTGCGGTTCGCGGCCGGCCGGTTCCGGGGCCGCGGCGACGACATGGAGGACATCGTCCAGACCGGCATGATCGGCCTGATCAAGGCGATCGACCGGTTCGAGCTGTCCCGGGAGGTGGAGTTCACCTCGTTCGCGCTGCCGTACATCGTCGGCGAGATCAAGCGGTTCTTCCGCGACACCACCTGGGCGGTGCACGTCCCGCGGCGGCTCCAGGAGCTGCGGGTGGAGCTGGCCAAGGCGCGCGAGGAGCTGTCCAGCCGGCTCGACCGCGATCCGACGGTCGCCGAACTGGCCACGCTGATGAACATCTCCGAGGACGAGGTGGTCGAGGGGCAGCTCGCCGCCAACGGCTACAACTCCTCCTCCCTGGACGCCGCGCTCACCGGCGACGGTCCCGAGGACGGCGAGGCGGTGCTCGCGGACTTCATCGGCGTGGAGGAGGAGGGGCTGCGCCTGGTGGAGGACTTCCACGCGCTCGCGCCGCTGATGGCGGAGCTGAACGAGCGGGACCGGCGGATCATCCATCTGCGGTTCGTGGAGGAGGCCACGCAGGCGGAGATCGGGGAACAGCTCGGCTGCTCCCAGATGCATGTCTCGCGGCTGATCAAGCGGATCATCACCCGGCTGCGGCAGGGGATGCTGGGCGAGCTGGGCTGCGCCTAGTGACGGGCCGGGCGACCGGGGCTGCGCTCCGGTCGCCCGGGACTTCCGAGCGCGGGGCGCCCGGGACTTCCGCGGGGTGCCCGGGACGCCGGTCCGGGCGCTCAGCGCCTCAGTGCGAAGCGGGCGATCACGCGCTTGCCGACCGGGACCCGCTCGACGGCGACCTCGGCGGCGAGCGCGTGCACGATCTCCAGGCCGTGCCGGCCGACGCGCTGCGGGTTCTTCGGGAAGCGGTGGGGCAGGGCCGTACTGCTGTCGCAGACGGACACCGTGACGAACGTGTCCGTGCCCTCCAGCTCCAGGATGTAGGGGCCGCCGCTGTGCCGGTCGGCGTTGGTGACCAGCTCGCTGACCAGCAGGAGCAGCTCGCCGTCCGTACCGCGGTCGATCGCCGCGCACCACTCGGTGCGCAACTGCTCCAGGAAGCGGGCCGCGAAGGCCCGCGCCTCGGCGATGCAGCCGGGTTCGCCGGTGAAATGCGTCGCACGTCGCAGCGGCTCGACGGGTACGTCGAAACCGGTCGGTATCACTGCCCCGTCCAGGTGCTCGGTCATGCTGTCTCTCTCACGGGCCGGCGGCCTCGTCCGTTCGGTCGTATTCGCACCAGTCCTCCTACCCCGAGCCGCGGCCCGCAGTCCAGGCTTTCGCCGTCCGCGCACAGTGGCGGGCGTCACGCCCCGGCCGGGGCGTGACGCGGACGGACCACTCGGCGGGCGGGGTGCCCGGCCACTGCTTAGCGTGGCAGGCGTGAGCCCTGTGACCGTCTCCGCGCGGCCCGCCGCCCGGCACGGCTGGCCCGAGGCCCTGGCCGTGGTGCTGACCGGGCTCGCGGTGATGGTGCTGGTGGCCGCGGCCGGGCTGTGGGCGGCGGGTGCGGCGGGCCTGCCGGACGGAGCGTTCCCCCGGGTGCTGGCCGCGACCGTGGTCACCGCGGTCGGCGACAGCGTGCGGCTCGCCGGGGACGCGGGCGCCCTGGCCAGGACCGAAGCCGGGATCACGGTACTCCCCCTGTCCGTGGCGCTGGCCGGTGCCCTGGCGATCGGCTCGGGATTCCTGCGCCCGCTGCGGCACCGGACGGCGGCCTCGCCCGCGGAGTCGGCCGGGTGGGCCGCCCGGATCGTCGTGCTGTGGCTGCTCGCGCTGACCGGGCTCGCCTTCGCCGCCCGGCAGACCTTCGCCGTCGACGTGGGCAGCGGCACCCTCAGCGATCTGACCGGTCTGTTCGAGGCGGAGCCGCGGATCGGCTTCTGGGCGGACGTGCCGCTCACCGTGCTGTTCGCGCTGCTGTGGCTCGCCTGGGTGCTTCTGGTGGCGCTGCTGGTCGCGCGCCGCGTGCCGCTGCCCGGGAGATGGTCCGGATGGCGGGAGCGGGCGCGACCCGCCGCCCGCGCGATGGTGGAGCTGCTGCTGGCCGCCGTCGCCGTCGGGCTCGTGGTCGCGCTCGTCACGGCGGCCACCCGCGGGCACGCCCGGACGACCTTCGCGCTGATCCTGCTCGGCCTGCCCAACCTGGTCTGGCCCGCCCTGACCATCGGCCTCGGGGCGACCTGGAACGGCCGGGTGGACGGCCCGTTCGGGTTGCCGGTGCCGCACATCCTGGACGTGCTGCTGCGCACCCCGGACGTCTCCGAGGTGAACCTGCGCACCCTGACCGACTACGACGCCCGTATGGCCTGGCTGCCGGTGGCGGCCGGGGTGCTGCTGCTCGCGGTCGCCGTCCGGGCGGGCCTGCGCTCGCCGGCCTCGACGCCGCTGTGGCTGCACGCCGTACGGCTCGCCGTCGCACTCGCCCTCACCGTGCTGATGATCTGCCTGCTGTGCCGGATCTCCGCCCACTACGGGTTGTCCCTGCTCGGCATCGGCGACCTGGGCGGCGGCCTGTCCGGGGAGCTGCTGCTGCGGCCGCGGACATGGCAGGCGGTGGGTCTGGGTGCGCTGTGGGGGCTGGTCGCCGGGTTCCTGGGCGGCCTGACGGCCCTGCTGGTACGGCGCCGGCGCCGGTCATCCGATGGGCACCACCAGCGCGGGGATGGTGCGCTGCATCCGTAGGGCGTCGACGGACTCGGCGAGCAGTTCGTACTCGGTGGTGTCGTCGCTGGCGGCGATCCGCACCAGCCGACCCTGCGCCAACTCGTCGGCCACCCGCTCCTGTTGACCGTCGTCGGCACACCACGCGCGCAGCAGCGCGGGTACGTCGGCCACCGTCTCGGCGACCGGCACCAGCGCTCCCGCCGGAAAGGGGGCCGCCTCCGGACTGGGGTCGAGCCGCTCGGCGATCCAGGACGCGCGGTCACGCAGCCACCACAGAGCCAGCGCCAGGGTGGGCGCGCGGTAGGTGCCGAGCGGAACGCCGATGCGCCGGCCGTCACACACCCCGTATGCCGTCACATGGCACAGGAATTCGTCGTGCACGTATCACTCCCCCGTCGCCTCGTCCGGGTGTGCCGGGCGGACCTCGCTCTCCGTGCGGCTCTGTGCGGTGAAGTGCCCCTGATGTTCGAGTATCGCCACGGCCGAAACACTGTCACCACGACTTTCCGGCCACTCTCTGGGCATGTTCCGCACCCTTTTTGGTCGGGATGAGGGGGTTCCACAAGGCGGTTCGGGCATGACCCCGGAGGTAATCGACGCCGCGGGCGGGCCTCGGGCATGGTGATGTCACCGGGTCGGCGAAACCCCGATCCCGGTGCCGACCAGCACAGACGACCTCGATGGAGGCTGATTCGCCATGTCCGAGAACACCGAACGCTACGAGACCGCTGCCGCCCGTTACTTCGAGGCCTGGAACGCCACCGAGCCGGAGGCGCTGCGCAAGGCGGTCGCCGCCGCCTGGGCCGAGGACGGCTCCTACACCGACCCGCTCGCCGACGTCCGCGGGCACGAGGGCGTGGCGGCCGTGATCGCCGCGGCCCACGAGCAGTTCCCCGGGTTCGTCTTCCGCCCGCTCGGCGCGGTGGACGGGCACCACGACACCGCGCGCTTCGGCTGGGAGCTGGTGAACGAGGCCGACGGCTCGGCGCCGGTCGCCGGCTTCGACGTGGTCACGCTGGACGCGGAGGGCCGCATCCGCCAGGTGCTGGGGTTCCTGGACCGGGTGCCGGCGGGGGCCTGAGGCCGGCGCCGCGAAACGGCCCGTGTGGTGCCCCGCGCCGGGTACCGCACGGGCGACGGCGGTCCTACGGCCGTACGATCGCGTCGATCCGCTTCAGCTCCTCCTCGTCGAAGTCCAGGTTGCGCAGGGCGCCGACGCTGTCCTCCAGCTGCCGGGCGCTGCTCGCGCCGACCAGGGCGGAGGTGACCCTGCCCCCGCGCAGCACCCAGGCCAGGGCGAGCTGGGCGAGGCTCTGGCCGCGGGAGGCTGCGATGTCCCGAAGGGCGCGCAGCCGCCCCACGAGATCCTCGGTGACGGCCTCGGGCCTCAGGAAGGGGCTGTCGCTCGCGGCGCGGGAGCCCTCCGGGACGCCCTCCAGATAGCGGCCGGCGAGCAGGCCCTGCTCCAGCGGGGAGTAGACGACGGAGCCGACCCGGAGTTCGTCCAGGGCGTCGAGCAGGCCCTCGTCCTCGGGGCGCCGGTCGAGCATCGAGTAGCGCGGCTGGTGGACGAGGAGCGGGGTGCCGAGTTCGCCGAGGATGCGGGCGGCCTCCCGGGTCTGCTCGGCGGAGTAGTTGGAGACGCCGACGTAGAGCGCCTTGCCCTGCCGGACCGCCGTGTGCAGGGCGCCCATCGTCTCCTCCAGCGGAGTGTCCGGGTCGGGGCGGTGCGAGTAGAAGATGTCGACGTACTCCAGGCCCATCCGCTTCAGGCTCTGGTCGAGCGAGGCGAGCAGATACTTGCGCGAACCCCCTTCGCCGTACGGACCGGGCCACATGAGGTAGCCGGCCTTGGTCGAGACCACCAGCTCGTCGCGGTACGGCGCGAGGTCCGTGGCGAGGGCGGCGCCGAGCGCGGACTCGGCGGCACCGGGCGGCGGGCCGTAGTTGTTGGCCAGGTCGAAGTGGGTGACGCCGAGGTCGAAGGCGCGGCGCAGGATGGCGCGCTGGGTCTCCACGGGGCGGTCGGGACCGAAGTTGTGCCACAGCCCGAGCGACAGCGCGGGGAGTGCGAGGCCGCTGCGTCCGGTGCGCCGGTAGGGCATCTCGGCGTAACGGTCGGGGGATGCGGTGTACAACACGGCTCCAGAGGTTCGGCACGGGATCTGCCGGACCAGGATTCCCCGGGCGGCGGCCCGCGGTCCAACCGGAGAATCGGATCGAATTGAGCGGCTAGGCTGCTCAATCATGGAACTGCGCCATCTCCGGCACTTCGTCGCGGTCGCCGAGGACCAGCACTTCACCCGGGCCGCGGAGCGTCTGATGGTGTCCCAGTCGGGCCTGTCCGCCTCCATCCGGGCACTGGAACGGGAGCTGCGGGCCCCGCTGTTCGTGCGCACCACACGGCGGGTGACGCTGACCGAGGCGGGGCGGGCGCTGCTGGTGGAGGCCGAGCGGGTCCTCGCGCAGGTGCGCGCGGCGCACGACGCGGTGGCGGCGGTGCAGGGCGTGCTGCGGGGCACGCTGGCGCTGGGCACCGAGCAGTGCATCGCCGGGGTGCACGTGGCCCGGCTGCTCGCGGCCTTCAGGGGCGCGCATCCGGAGGTGGAGATCCGGCTGCGCCAGGCGGGCTCGGGCGCGCTGGCCGAGGAGGTCGCGGCGGGGCGGCTCGACCTGGCCTTCGCGTACCGCACCCGGGCCGACGGCGACCAGCTGCGCTCGGTGTCGCTGACCAGCGAGCCGATGACGGTGCTGTGCCACCCGCGCCACCGGCTCGCCTCGGCCGAGACGCTGCTCGGCCCGGACGACCTCGCCGGTGAGGTCTTCGTGGACTTCCACCCGGACTGGGGTCCGCGCCGCGCCACCGACGCCGCCTTCGCCGCGGCGGGGGTACGGCGCACGGTCGCGCTGGAGGTCAACGACGTCCACACGCTGCTGGACCTGGTGGACGAGAACCTGGGCATCGCCGTCGTACCCCGGCACTTCCGGCACAAGCGGCCCACGCTGACCGCGCTCCCCCTGAAGGGCACGGACGAGGCCGAGTACGAGACGGTGGCGCTGCTGCCGCCCGAGCGGTCCACCAGCCCCGCGGCCCGCGCCCTCGTCACCCTCCTGGAGTCGGAGGACCTGGCACCGCCCCGGTTCCTCTGATTTCCGGGCGCGTGCGCACCCTCGTTCTGTGATGGTGGACGGTATGCATGCGAAGGACATCCTCATCGACGGCTACGGCCGCATCCAGGAAGAAGTCCACGACACCCTCGACGGCCTCGGACCGGACGAGCTGCACCACCGCCCGGCCCCCGACGCCAACACCATCGCCTGGCTCGTCTGGCACCTCGCACGGGTGCAGGACGACCACGTCGCCGACGCCTTCGGCCTGGACCAGGTGTGGCTCTCCGGCGGCTGGGAGAAGCGTTTCGGCCTCGACCTGCCCCGGCAGGACACCGGTTACGGACACAGCCCCGCCAAGGTCGCGAAGGTGCGGGTCGAAAGCGCCGGCCTGCTGACCGGGTACTACGACGCGGTGCACGAGCAGACGCTCGGCGCGCTGCGCTCGCTGACCGCCAAGGACCTCGAAGGCGTCGTGGACGAGCGGTGGGACCCGCCGGTCACGCTGGGCGTGCGCCTGGTGAGCGTCCTGTCCGACGATCTCCAGCACATCGGACAGGCCGCCTACCTCAAGGGGCTGGTTCAGAGCGCGGCGGCGTAGCCGGGCAGGATCACGTCCTCGATGAGCGCCTTGCGCTCGTCGAACGGGATGAACGCGCTCTTGACCGCGTTCACCGTGACCGCCCGCAGGTCCTCGACACCCCAGCCGGCCTCCTCGACCAGCAGCGCCATCTCCCGGGTCATCGTCGTACCCGACACCAGACGGTTGTCGGTGTTCAGGGTGACCCGGAAGCCGAGGTCCTTCAGCTCGGTGATCGGGTGCCCGGCGATCGAGGTGGCGCAGCTGGTCTGGAGGTTGGAGGTGGGGCACATCTCCAGGGCGATCCGACGGTCGCGCACCCAGGACGCGAGACGGCCGAGCTTGCCGTCCACGATGTCCTCGGTCAGCCGGACACCGTGCCCGATGCGCTGGGCGCCGCACACCTGGACCGCCTGGTGGATGCTGGGCAGGCCGTACGCCTCGCCGGCGTGGATGGTGAAGGGCACGCTCTCGCGGCGCAGGTGCTCGAAGGCGCCCAGGTGGTCGGCGGCCGGGAAGCCGTCCTCGGCGCCGGCGATGTCGAAGCCGACGACCCCGGCGTCCCGGTAGGCCACGGCCAGGTCGGCCGCCTCGGCGACGCGGTCGAACATCCGCATTCCGCACAGCAGGGTGCCGACGCGCACCGGGGTGCCCGCGGCGGCCGCCTTCGCCATACCGGCGGCCAGGCCCTCCTGCACGCTCTCCACGACCTCGGAAAGGTTCAGCCCGCCCCGGGTGTTCAGTTCGGGGGCGTAGCGCACCTCGCCGTAGACGACACCGTCGGCGGCGAGGTCCAGGACGTACTCCTCGGCGGTGCGCAGCAGGCCCTCGCGGGTCTGCATCACGGCGAGGGTGTGCTCGAAGGTCGCGATGTAGCGCACCAGGTCACCGGAGTTGGCGGCCTCGACGTACCAGGCGGCCAGCTCGTCCGGGTCCGTGGTGGGCAGTTCGTGCCCGACCTCGGCGGCCAGCTCCACGAGGGTGGCGGGGCGCAGACCGCCGTCGAGGTGATCGTGCAGCACGGCCTTGGGGAGGCGGCGCAGGGTGTCGGTGTCGATGCGGGGGGCGGTCATGGCAGGGCGTTCCTCAGCAGGTTGTACCGGGGTCGATCAGGCGGCCGACGGTGCCGACGGGGTTGGTTAGCCGGTGAGGTTATACGTAAAACCAGATGCTTGTCTACGCGCGTTGCCAGGGATGGTGAACGGGGTCTCGCGACGGGACGGGGAGGGCGTTGCCTCAGGGCGCTTCGTCGCCCTGGGCCACCTCCACCCGGTGGTGGAAGTCCACCAGCCCGGCGGCGGTCGTCGCCCCGGCCAGGGCGGTGCAGGCGATGAGCGACGCGGCGACGAGGCGGCGGCCGGTGCGAGGCCGGGCGGGCGCGTCCAGCAGCGCCCGCACCCGCTGTGGCACCGGTCCGGTCGTCGCCGCGGCAGCGAAGTCGGGCCGCTGGGTGGCGGACGCGTGCCCGGCGAGGGCCGCCCGCGCGATGGCCCGCGCGGTCAGCCGACGGTCCCCCACATGCGCGGCCGCGGCCTCGTCGGCGGCGCGCTCCGCCGCGAGCCGGATCGTCGTACGGACCGGCCGCAGCGCGGGGTGGCAGTGCGCGGCGAGTTCCGCGGCGGCCAGGAAGTAGTGGTGCCCGCCCTCGTTGTGCGCCCGCTCGTGCGCGAACAGGACCTCCCGCTCGGGCCCGTCCAGGCTGCGCAGCATCGCCGTCGTGACGACGATGCGGTGCGGACGGCCGGGCAGCGCGTAGGCGTCGGGGCGGGGCGAGTCCACCACGCACAGATCACCGGCGGCGGGCCCGCTCCCCGCCTCGCTGTGGGCGGCGCGGAAGGCCCGTCCCTGGCGCAGCACCGAGCGGACGAGGGTCCAGCAGCAGACGGCGAGGACGCCGACGGAGGTGGCGGCGGCCGGCACCACGATCGCGGCGGAGGCGGTGTGCAGCGGGTGGATGAACTCGCCGAACGCGGCGAAGAGCGGCAGCTTCAGCAGTCCGACCAGCACGAAGGCGCCGAGCGCGGCGAGCGAGCACCCCGCGAGGACCACCGCGCAGGCCGTGACGGCCCACAGCGCGGCGGCCGGGGCCAGCCGGGCGAGGGCCCGCCGGGCCAGCGCCGGCAGCGCGCACGGCAGCAGCAGGGGCAGCAGGAGCAGAGCGGTCATCAGCCGTCGGATTCCAGCAGATCCCGCAGGATGCGTTCGTCGTCCGGGTTGAGCTGGGCGACGAAGCGGGCGAGCACGGTCTCCCGGTCGCTGTCCCGGTCCAGCTCGCTGTGCATCCGGCGGGCGGTGAGGCCGTGGGCGTCCTGGACATCCTGGACCGGGAAGTACACGAAGCCGCGGCCCCTGCGCTGCCGCTCGACGACGCCCTTGTCGTGCAGGCGGCTGAGGATCGTGGTCACCGTCGTGCGCGCCAGGTCCGCGCCCAGGCTCGCCTGGACCTGTCCGGGGGTCCGGGGCCCGTCGGCGGCCCAGAGCGCGGCCATGACGCTCGCCTCTAGTTCGCCGGCCGGCCGGCGTTCGTCCTTGCCGTCGGTCATGGAAACGTCCTCACCCTCCTCGTCGTCCACGTGCGGACCGTCTACACGATGGTAGTCATACGGCCGCGCGCGACGTCCCTCCCGTCGGCCGCGGGGTCCGGGGTCCGGGGTCCGGCAGCCGCGTGGTGCCGGCGCTCCCGGCGCTCGCGAGCGGCGGGAGCGGCGGGAGCGGCGGGAGCGGCGGGAGCGGCGGGAGCGGCGGGAGCGGCGGGGTGAGGACCACGGCGTCGCCCGGCATCGCGTGTGCCGAGAGCGGCTCGGTGACGTCGTGGAGCCCTGATGCCGGGCGAGGCGCCCACGGCGTGCCGGTGTCCAGCGCGGTGCGGGGGCTGGTCGGACCCGACAGGACGCGCGGTCCTGGCATGAACAGACAGTCTGCCAGGCCCAGTTGACCGCGCCACCCGCGCCCGTTCCGCCCCAGGCATGACAAGAATTTCCACGGCTACACATAAGCCTCGAACAAGCGCAAAATGGGAACTGCGGCGCTCACTGAACACCGCACCCATAAGCGGTCTGGCCTGCACATTCGAAGGAGACGAAAGTCATGGCCAACGTCTGGCACAGGGGTGATATGTCGACCCACCCCGATGTCCCCGAAATGCGGGAACGCTACGCCCGCATGCTCGGCGGTCGTGATGTGGCGCTCGTGGACGGTCCGGTGTTCCTGCTCGGCCTGTACTGCGCGGCATCGCCCTGGATCCTGCACTACACGACGAGCCAGCCGGCGCTCATGACGCACAACCTGATCATGGGCATCGCGATAGGCCTGCTGGCACTCGGATTCACCAGGGCCCCCGAGCGGATGTACGGACTCAGCTGGGCGATGTGCGCGTTGGGCGTCTGGATGATCATCGCTCCGTGGATCGTGGGCAGCGCCCCGGACGCCGGAGTGATCACCAACAACGTCGTCATCGGCGCGCTCACCCTCCTCCTCGGACTCGTCTGTGCCGCGTCGGCGGCGAAGAGCACTCCCAGGCCCTAGCGGGGAAGGAAGCACACCCGGACAACACGAGGAAGGAGCGGAACGTCGAGAAAGGGAAGAAGAACGAAGAAGAACACGGAAGGAAGAAAGACGGAGGGCCGGTCCGCATCGTGCGCACCGGCCCTCCCCGCCGTCTCAGCGGCGCACGGTGAAGCTCAGCCACAGGTCCGGGGGCAGCGAGGGGCGTCCCGGCACCGCCCGCTCCGCACGGTCCCAGTCACCCGGCGCGACCTCCTCGGCGACCCTGTGCCAGAACGCCTCCGCACCCGCGTTGCCCCGCTGATACGCGATCTCCCAGCGCCCGGGATGCCGCCGCAGCACGTCCACCGCGGCCCGCAGCCCGACTCCCCCGCGCCGTACCCCCCGCGCCACGAAGAAACTGTTGAGCACCCGCACGGGCCCGTCGAGCCCCCGCACGAACGCGAGCCCTGCGAGGCCGTCCCCGCAGGTCAGCAGGTACGGAGCCCACCCGGGCGCGGTGAACGCGGACTCGACGCGCTCGCTGCGGAACGTGCCGTCGGCGGCGGGCAGCCCGCCCTGGTACTCGGACATGTCGTGGCGGAACATCAGCCACAGCCGCTCCACGGCGGGCCGGTCCTCGGGGGTCGCGGGGCGGACGCGGACGTCCGCGGTCATTTTTCCGGTCATGAACGAAAGCCTCCCCGGCGGACTCGGGTCCGGACCGGGGAGGCTCATACGCGCTGAGTGGAGCATAGCCCCCCGAGGGTCAGACCGTCTCGGGGTCCAGCCCGGCCGGCCGCTCCTCGCCCGCCTCCTTCGCCCCGAACGGCCACACCCTCTCCAGCCGGGCCCAGATCAGGAACGCCGCGCAGCCGAGGGCCAGCCAGGCCAGGGACCATTCGATGGGGTGGCGGCCCGGTGAGCCGCGGTCGGCGTAGCCGTAGATCACGCACCAGCCGACGAAGGCCACGAGGGAGGGCAGCGGGTAGAGCCACATGCGGTACGGGCGGCGCAGGGCGGGCTGCCGGGCGCGCAGCACCGTCAGGGCGACGATCTGGGCGAGCGCCTGCACGATCACCATCACCGTGGTGAGCAGCTGGATGAGGGTCGCGAGATCGGTGTGCCGGCCGACGAGGAAGCCGGCCGCGGTGATCACGCCCATGGTCGCCAGGCCCAGCGTCGGGAAGCGGTGCCGGCGGTGCAGCCTGGCGTACGGCCGGAAGAAGACCCGGTCGCGCGCGGCGTCGTACGGCACCCGGGAGCCGCCCAGCAGGCCCGTGAACACGGAGGCGAACGCGGTGATCAGGATGAGCACGGTGACGGTGTCGGCGGCGCCCCTGCCCCAGGTCCGCTCCAGGACCGCGGAGGCCACGGAGGTGGACGCGATGTCGCCGGGGTCGCTCATGCGGTGCCAGTCGACGACGCCGAGCGTGCCGATCTGGAGCAGCAGGTAGATCGCCATGATGCCGAGGATCGAGAAGAGGATCGAGCGCGGCAGGACGCGACCCGGGTCCTTGATCTCGGCACCCATGTAGGCGGTGGTGTTGTAGCCGAGGTAGTCGTAGATCCCGATGGTCAGGCCCGCGGCGAAGCCGGTCCAGAAGTGGCCGTCCGTCAGGTCGAAGGCGCCCGCCGGGTAGGTGAAGGCCAGCCGCGGGCTGAAGTCCGTGGCCGCCGCGGTGATCACCAGGACCACCGAGGCGATCATCACGGTCCACATCACGGCGGTGATCCGCGCGATGTGCTCGATGCCGCGCCACAGCAGGAACACGACCAGGGCGATGACGCCGAGGCCGGTCAGGTCGCCGGCCGTGCCGTCGAGGCCGGGGGCGAGATAACCGAGGTACTGGACGAAGCCGACCACGCCCGTGGACATGATCAGCGGCACGAAGAGCATCGCCGTCCACACGAACAGGAACGGCATCAGCCTGCCGGTGCGGTGCTGGAACGCCTGGCGCAGATAGACGTAACTACCGCCGGAGCCGGGCAGCGCGGCGCCGAGTTCGGCCCAGACCAGCCCGTCGCACAGCGCCAGTACGGCACCCGCGACGAACCCGACGACCGCCTGCGGGCCGCCGAACGCGGCGACCATCAGCGGGATGGTGACGAACGGGCCGATACCGCACATCTGGCTCATGTTGATGGCCGTGGCCTGGAACAGCCCGACCCGGCGGACGAAGCCACCCGGAGGCGGCGGGCTACCGGACATGGGGACTCCTGGAGGCGTCGGGAAAGGGACCCTACGAGAATCCGAGCGCCGGCAGAAGGCGGTTGACGGATATTCAGCGGACCCTGCGGCGACGGTCGTTGACAGTCCCGGGACGGCGACCTAGCTTAAGCCCGGTTAGTAAAGTTTCCTAACTTTACGAGCCTGGAGACCGTCTGTGTTCCCTCGTCCCGCCCCCGGCCTGAGGCTCGCCACGGCCACCGGCCTCCTCGCCCTGGTGGGCTCCCTCACCACCGGTGCCTGGGCCGGCCCCCACGCCCCCGCGCCGCCGCTCCGGCCGGTCGCGGCGCTGAAGCCGGCCGCCGCCCGGATCACTCACGTGTCCCCGGCAGCGGGGGCCACCACCTCGCTCGCCGGATACGCCGTCCAGTCGACGGCCAGGGTGGGCGACTCCCCCGCGGCCGTGTCCTCGCCCGGTTATCCGGCGCGTGGCTGGTACCCGGCGGGCCCGCGCTCCACGGTCCTGGCCGCACTGCTCGCCGCCGGGGTGTACGACGACCCCTTCCGCTCCACCAACCTGGCGAAGATCCCGAAGGCCGACTTCGAGGTGCCGTGGTGGTACCGCTCCGACTTCACCGTCGCCGACACCGCGCGGCGCACCCTCCTCGACTTCAGCGGGGTCGTCTCGGCGGCCGACGTCTACGTCAACGGCCACCAGGTGGCCACCGCGCAGGACGTGACCGGCGCCTACACCCACCATGAACTGGACGTCACCGCCCTGGTGCGGCCCGGCGTCAACACGGTCGCCTTCCGTGTCCGGCCCAACGAGCCGAGCAAGGACCTGACCATCGGCTGGCTGGACTGGCTCCAGCCGCCGCCCGACCGGAACATGGGCATCGTCCGTGACGTCCTGGTGCGCCGGGGCGGCCCGGTGGCGCTGCGCGACGCGCACGTGGTGACGAAGCTGGCCGTGCCCTCCCTCTCGACCGCCGACCTGACGGTACGGGCCCGGGTCCGCAACGACTCGGGTACGGCGGTCACCGCGGAGGTCACCGGTTCCGTCGGCGGCACGCGCCTGCGCAGGACGGTCCGGCTCGCCGCGCACGAGACGAGGACCGTCACCTTCTCCCCCGCCGACGTGCCGGGTCTGCACCTCACCGCGCCGAGGGTGTGGTGGCCCGCCGGAATGGGCGGACAGCCGCTGTACGCCCTCGACCTCACCGCGCGCGTGTCCGGTACCACCTCGGACACCGCGCACCAGGACTTCGGCATCCGTGACGTCCGGGCACCGCTGAACTCCGCCGGGGCCCGCCAGTACCGGATCAACGGCCGCCCGCTGCTGATCAAGGGCGGCGGCTGGTCGCCGGACGAGTTCCTGCGCTGGGACCGCGCCTACGCGGAGGACCGGCTGCGGTACGCCGTGGACCTCGGCCTGAACACCCTGCGTCTGGAAGGCCACCTGGAGCCGGACGAGTTCTTCGGGCTGGCCGACCGGCTCGGTGTGCTCACCCTGCCGGGCTGGGAGTGCTGCGACAAGTGGGAGGGCCAGGTCAACGGAACGGAGAACGGGGAGAAGTGGGCCCCGGCCGACTATCCGGTGGCCAAGGCGTCCATGGCCGCCGAGGCCGCCCGGCTGCGGGACCATCCGAGCGTGATCTCCTTCCTGATCGGCAGCGACTTCGCGCCCGACGCGACGATCGAGAAGAACTACCTGGACGCGCTGCGGGCCGCCGACTGGAACCTCCCGGTGGTCGCCGCCGCCTCCGACAAGTCATCGCCGCGGCTGGGCCGTTCGGGGATGAAGATGACGGGACCCTACGACTGGGTGCCGCCGGACTACTGGTACGCCAAGCGCGAGGGCGGCGCCACCGGCTTCAACTCCGAGACCAGCGCGGGCCCGAGCATCCCCACCCTGGACACCCTGCGCCGGATGCTCACCCCGGCCGAACTCGACACCCTCTGGCAGGACCCGAAGGCCAGGCAGTACCACCGCTCCCCCTCCGACACCTTCGGCACGCTCTCGCTCTACGACGACGCGCTCGCCGCCCGCTACGGCGCCCCCACCGGCCTCACCGACTACGTGCGCAAGGCGCAGCTGGCCCAGTACGAGAACGTGCGGGCCCAGTTCGAGGCGTACGGACGCAACGCGACCGACCGCACCGAGCCCGCCACCGGGGTCATCCACTGGATGTTCAACAGCGGCTGGACGTCACTGCACTGGCAGCTGACGGACCGCTATCTCGACCAGGGCGGCGCCTACTTCGGCGCGAAGAAGGCCAACGAGCCGCTGCACATCCAGTATTCGTACGACGACCACTCGGTGGCGGTGGTGAACAACCGGCACGCGGCCGAGCAGGGCCTCACCGCGCGGGCCACCCTCTACGACACCGACGGCTCCCCGCGCTACGACCGCACGGTCACCGGGGTGTCGGTCCCCGGGGACGGGGCGCACTCGACGCCGCTGGCCCTGCCGTCGTCGGTGCCGGGCCTGCCGGGGACCCGTCTGCTGCGGCTGGTGCTCAGCGACGCGACGGGCCGGGAGGTGAGCCGGAACGTGTACTGGCTGTCCGGCAAGCCCGACGTCCTCGACTGGAAGCGCACCACCTGGTGGTACACGCCGACCACCGGATACGCCGACCTCACCGGGCTGGCCTCGATGGCGACGGTACCGGTGGCGGCGACGGCCACCACACGGTCGGACGCCGGCACCTCGACCACGACCGTGACCCTGCGGAACACCACGGACGGGCTGACGCCCTCGCTGCTGACGGACGTGCACCTGGTGGACGGGCGCGGCGCTCCGGTGCTGCCGGTGCGCTGGTCGGACAACGAGGTGGGCCTGTGGCCGGGCGAGTCGGTGACGCTGACCGCCGTCTACCGGACGGCGGACCTGCACGGCGCGGCCCCGCGCGTGCGGGTCTCCGGGTGGAACACCCCGGAGCGGACCGTGCCGGCGGCATGACGAGGGGGGTGGGCCCCGCCGGACCCACCCCCCTCGCGTTCGGTGGCTCAGCTGACGTTGAGCGCGGCGTCGTCGAGGACGAACGAGGTCTGGTACTTGGAGCCCTCGGTGCCGGTGAACTTCAGGGTGATGGTCTGCCCGGCGTAGCTGCTGAGGTCGAAGCTGCGCTGGGTGTACCCGGAGGCGGCGTTGAGGTTCGAGTACGTCGCCAGGGTGCCGAGGACCGTGCCGGAGCTGTTCAGCACCTGCACCTTGAGGGTGTCGTAGGCGGTGCTGGTCGAGGTCTCGGCCGTGTCGACGTGCAGGTAGAAGCTCAGTTTGGCCGAGGTGCAGCCCGCCGGGACGGCCACCGACTGGGAGAGCGTGTCGGTGGTGGCGGTGCCGTAGCCGTCGAGCCAGGCGTAGTAGGAGCCCGAATGGGCCGCCTCGCTGGTGGAGTTGGTGATGACGCCGCTGGTGCCGCCCCAGACGGTGCTGCCCGACTCGAAGCCGTTGTTGCCGAGGAGCTGGCCCGCGGTGCAGGTGCCGGTGCCGCCACCGCCGGTGCCGCCGCCACCGCTGGTGGTGCCGTCACCCGCGAGCCACGCGGTGGCGTTCAGGGCGAGCGGCGCGTTGGTGGCGCCGGTGTCGTTCCAGCCGTCGTACAGGGTGTTGCCGGAGCTGCCGGTGCCGTCGTCGATCGGGGAGCTGTCGCCCCAGAACGCGACGCGGCCGCTGCCGAAGGTGCTGGTCAGGAAGAAGGCACCGGTGTTCCCGGAGTAACCGGTGCGGTAGACCAGGCCCTTGACGGAGGAGTTGTCGGAGGGCTTGAGGGTGGCGGTCGTACCGTTGGCGATCAGGCTCTTGGTGACCTTGCCGAAGGATCCGTTCAGCACCGGGTCGGTGCTGTCGCTGATCGCGGCCGGGTAGTCGGAGGTGATGTTGAGCGAGTCGATCGAGAAGCCGAACGGGTCGGTGTTGTCGACACCGTTGTTCGTCATCAGGTCGTTCAGGATCTCCACCGCGTCGTAGCCGTCGTTGTTGCGGTCGGCACCGGTGTGGTCGGAGATCATGAACAGACCGCCGCCGTTCTTCACGAAGTTCATGATCGCCGTCTTCTCGGCGGTCGTGAACATCGTGTTGGGCTCCGGCAGGACCAGCGTGTCGAAGTTCGACAGGTCCTGCGCGGACGAGCCGCCGTAGCTGAGGCTCTGGCCCGAAGGCAGCGTCTTCAGGCTGTAGTTGCCGGTCTTCTGCAGCGCCACGCCCCAGGAGGACAGCGCGCCGGTCCAGTCCGTCTCGGCCGACGGGGAGGAGTTCTGGCCGAGCGGATCGGGCTGGCTGGTGGAGATGACCCAGTCGGCGTTGCCGGCCGTCTCGGCATGGGCGTTGTCGAACAGGACGCGGTGAGTGGTCGCCGCCTGTGCGGGGGCGCTCGCACCGACCTGGACGGCGGCTCCCGTGAGGAGCATGCCGAAACCGGCGAGTGCGGTGGTGAGTCTGCGTCGGGATCTCATCGATCCGAGCATCCGACGAACCTCCGTTGTGGGGTGTGGGGAAGAGGAGTTGCAGCGCCAAATCTGCGCGCGTAGAACGTGCTTGAGCGTTCTACACGCGTCGATGGCTTGAAAGGTACATGGCATGAAGGGCCGATGAACAGAAAGTCCCGGCAATAAACGGAGCGGAGTGACTCCGCTCACAGCGGGCAGATGCCAGGGACAGGACAGGTATCCGGAGGGGTGAAGATGGAGATCTCAGGCCTCGTCAGCGCCGTTGTCATCGGCCTCGTCGTCGGTGTGCTGGGCCGGCTGGTCGTGCCGGGGCGCCAGCACATCGGGATCCTGTGGACCATCGTCGTCGGCATCGTGGCCGCGCTGATCGGTTCCGCGATCGCCGCGGGGATCGGGGTCGCGGACACCAGGGGGCCCGACTGGATCGAGTGGCTCATCCAGATCGCCCTGGCGGCGGTGGGGATCAGCGCGCTCGACCGGGCGAGGTCACGCCGTTGACCGTTCGTCAGCTCTCCTTGACCTCGTACAGGTACGGGGTCGTGGTGGCCAGCGGGAGGAAGCCGAGGCGTTCCAGGATGGGGCGGCTCGTGGGCAAGGCGTCGACCTGGAGATAGCGGAAGCCGCGGGCGGCGGCGACACGGGCGCGGTGGGCGACGAGGGCACGGTACAGGCCCCGGCCCCGCCATCCCTCGACGGTGCCGCCGCCCCACAGCCCGGCGAACGGGGTGCCCGACACGAGTTCCATCCGGGCCGCGCTGACGGGTTCGGACCCGGCCAGCGCGACGACGGCGACCACCGTGCCGGGATCGGCGGCCAGTTGGGCGCGCAGTCGGTGGCGCAGGTGGGAGCCGTCGGTGCCGAAGGCCCTCTCGTGCGTGTCGACGACAAGGTCGATCCCGGCCGCGTCGGTGGCCTCCAGCAGCCGGACCCCTTCGGGGAGTCGGGCGTCCAGGTCGAGCCGGTCGGCCTCGCCGATCATCAGCGTCTCGGCCGGCTCGGCCCGGAACCCGGCCGCGAGGAGCCGGGCGCCGAGGGCGGCGGGCCGGTCGTGGCTGTGGTGCTTCCACTCGAAGTCGCTGCCGAGGGCGGTGAAGTGGGCGATCTGCTCCTGGATCGCCGCGTCCGCGTTCGCCGTGTCCAGATCGGACCAGAGCACGCCGTTCCAGCCGTGCGGGGGCGCGGTCTGCCGGACCACCGCCCCGACGCGCTCGACACGGGCGCCGGGGCCGTCGGGTGCGGCGTGCTCCCGCAGGTCACGGTCGTACAGGGCCAGGATCTCGTTCTTCTCCATGGCGGCCCACTCGATCACGGAAGACCGGGGGCGGCAACGGAATTGCGTGGTCAGCCCAGTTCGAGGGTGGTGACGCCGAAGACACGGTCCTGGGCGTACGCGCGGACCGGGCCGGTGTACATGCGGGCCGTCTCGAAGGAGGGGGTGAGCCCGGCGGCCTCGGCGAGGGCGGTGCCGGCGGCGTTGGGCTCGGGCACGTCGACGGCGAGTTCACGGCCGGCGGCCTCGTCGGCCAGCGCGGCGAACAGGGCGCGGGCGTCCTCCGCGGTGTCCGCGAAGAGCGGGCCGATCCGCAGGCTGTCGCGGCCGGGGCGGATGACACCGTACCCGGTGAGGCGGCCGTCCTCGTGGCGTACGACGGTGTGGTGGCCCGGGGCGGTGAGCCACTCGGCGAGGAAGCGGGGGCGGTCGGCCGGGTGGCAGGCGCTGTCGTAGGCGGTGATCGCGGCGAGGTCGGCGGGGCCGGCCGGGCGGGTCCCCCCGGGGGTCTCCGTCGCGGGGACGGTGCCGGTGAACCGGATGGTGCGGTAGGCAGAACGGAAGCCGGACTGGCGGTAGTTGTCCTGCTGGGCGACGACTCCGTCGAGGCCGACGGTGCGGGTGCCGGCGTGGGCCAGGGCGGTCTTCCAGGTGGTGAGTCCGTGGCCGTGGCCGCGCAGGTCGGGGCGGACGAGGTAGCAGCCGAGGAACGCGTAGTCCGCGCCGTAGTTGACGACGGAGATGGCCGAGACCGGTTCCCCGTCGATCCGGCCGAGGAAGAAGCCCTCGGGGTCCTGGGCGAAGAACGCGGGCCCGTCGGACAGCCCGGGGTTCCAGCCCTCCGCCGCCGCCCACCCGCTGATCACCGGCCAGTCGGCGAGACCGGCCCGGGTGACGACGAGGTCGCGGGGGGCGTCATGGGGGGCGGGAGAGGTCATCGGTGCGCTCCGTTGCGTCGGGGGCCGGCTGCCGTGCATACGGCCCGTGTCGGCAGCATCCTCGCGGATCAACGGCCGTCGTGCCACGGGAAGATCAGCCGACCGGCGCCGGCCGCGGGGTGTTCAGCGCACGGGCGAGCGGGATGGCCGAGGCGAGGACGAAGAGGGCGAAGAGGGTGATGGGGAGCATCCCCACCGGGCGCAGCAGGCGGGACCAGTCGGCGTGCAGCCAGGCCCAGTTGGCGTACCAGTTGCCGAGCGCGTCCGCCGTCATCACGAGGACCGCGAGCGGGACGCCCGCAGGGCGTACGTGGAGCAGCGGGATCGCGACCAGGGGATCGAGGGCGGTCAGCGCGATGAAGAACACCTGGAGCGGGGGCGCGAAGGCGGAGTAGGCGTGCAGTCCGTGCCGCGCGAGGTCGACGGCGTGCGAGGCGGTGCCCTCAAGAAAGCCTCCGATGGAGACGGTGAGGAGTCCGCGGGCCCAGGGGGGCAGTGCGCGCTCCATCGCCGCCGGATGCAGTCCGTCACCGGGCCACTGTACTTCCCGGGGCTGCGCGGGGGTTGGGGGCGGCACTGTAAGGGTGTTCGGATCACCGCTGGGCGGGGTCGGGGCCCGGTGGGCGGGGCGGTCGGACCGCCGCTGAGCGGGGGCCTGGCCCGCGGGGCGCCCGGGGCGACGGCGGGTAGGGGCCTGGCCCGCGGGGCGGACGGGGCGACGGCGGGTGGGTGCGGGGCCGCGGCCGGGCTGGGAGTCGGTCCCGGCGGCGGGGGGCCTGTCCGCTGGGTGGGGGGCTCCACCGGGCCGGCGTCCGGTCGACTGCTGGACGGTGGGAGCCCGGTGGCCGGTGGAGGCCTGGACAGGGTTGGGGGGGTCAGTACGTGCGGGTCGGACGGAAGCGGCGGTAGAGGATGCCGCCCGCGAGCAGCAGCGCCGCGCTACCCGCCGCCGCGGGGGCGGTCAGGTCGGTGCCGGTGTGGGCCAGGGAGGCACCGACCGGTTCAGGGGCGGGGCGCGGGGTGTGCGGGGCGGCCGGGTGGGCCTTGACCGGGGCCGGCGGCTGCGGGGCGGGCGCAACGGGGTGACTCGGGGTCTCGCCGCCGTTGACGGAGGTGTTGCCCGTGACCGGGTTGCCCACGCCCACCACGTCGACGCTGTTGCCGCTGATGTTCAGCGGCAGGTCGACGGGGAGCTGGACGGCGTTGCCCGAGACCACTCCCGGGGAGTGCTGGGCGCCGCCGTGGGCCGTGGCCCCGCCGGAGGAGGCCGATCCGCCCGTTCCGGCGCCCGCCTCGTTCGCGCAGGCGTTGCCCGCGACCGGGTTGAGCAGGCCGACGACGTCGACCGTGTTGCCGCACACGTTCACCGGGACGTCCACCGGCAGTTGGATGCCGTTGCCGGAGATCAGTCCGGGCGAGCCGGCCGCGACGCCGTCGGCGCTCGCGCCGTCGGCCGCGAACGCGACGGACGCCGGCCACGCCAGGGCCATCGCACCGGAGGCGGCGACGGCCGCGATCACACCGTTTCGGGTAGCCCGTCTCATTGGTTCCCTGCCTTCCAGAGAAGTTCGCGGGTACTCACCCGCATCCCGTAAAACGCGGGCGAACCATCTGAGTTATGGCCTATCCGGCTTTCACCCCACCGAGTGATGGAGTCGATAAACTGCTTGTAAGGCTGATGAATGATCGCCAAGCGGGCGCGGAATATACGGCACCCCAGGGGGTTCCGCTCGCCCGGAGGCGGGTCGCGCGGGGCCCACTTATGGTGAGCGAAAGGGCGCCGTCCCGGTCCGCTGCGGGCGCCCCGGGAGGCGATCGATGCTGGCCAAGCTGTGCACGCGGTCCGCGGTGCGGCGCTGTGCGGGTGTTGGAGTCCTCGCCCTGGCGCTGCTCGGCTCCGCGCTGCCCGTGCCCGCGGCCGCGGCGGTCACCTCCGCACCGGCCGGCCCCGACCTGTCCCGGTTCTACCGGCAGAAGGTGGCCTGGGGCGCCTGCGCGGGACCGGGCACGCCGAGGGAACTCCAGTGCGGCAAGGTGACGGTCCCGCTCGACTACGCCCGCCCCGCCGCCGGCACCCTCGACCTCGCGCTGGCCCGCTTCCGCGGCACCGGCGGGTCGCAGCAGTCGGTGCTGCTGAACTTCGGCGGCCCCGGCGGCGCGGGCGTCAGCGAACTGGCGTACGGCGCGGCACAGTTCATGGGGCTGGCCAACGGCTACGACGTGGTCACCTTCGACCCGCGCGGCGTCGGCCGCTCCTCCCCCGTCAGCTGCGGCGACGGCGGCGACCAGGCCGCGGCCGTCACCGGCGCGGACGCCGACCTCGGCCATCCCCAGGCGCTGTTGCGGCAGTTGAAGCGGAGCGCCGACGCGTGCGCGCGCAACTCCGGTGACGTGCTGCCGTACGTGGGAACCGTGAACGCGGCCCGGGACCTGGACGTGATCCGCCAGGCCCTCGGCGACGAGAAGCTCAACTACCTCGGCTTCTCCTACGGGACGCGGCTCGGGGCGGTGTACGCGGCGCAGTTCCCGCACCGCGTCGGCCGGATGGCGCTGGACGGCGTGGACACCCTGACCGAGTCGCTCGCGGAGCAGGGGATCGCGGGCGCGCGGGGTCAGCAGACCGCGCTGGACGACTTCCTGGACTGGTGTGTGACGGGGGCCGGCTGCCCGTTCGGGCGGGACCGGAGCACGGCCGGTGAGGCGGTGGTGGGGCTGGTGCGCGCACTGGACCGGCGGCCGGTCACGACGGAGGGCGGCGATCCGTTCTCCGGGCAGGACCTGGTGGCCGCCCTCGTGCAGGCCCTCTACAGCAGGGACTTGTGGCCGTCGCTGGAACGGGCGCTGGGCCGGCTCGCACAGGACGGAGATCCGCGGGGCGTCATGGGCTTCGCCGCCGGGGGCGCCGGGCCGACCCGCGCCCGGCGGGCTGCCGGGCACAACGGCCTGGTGGATCCCCAGGACATCCCGGCCGACAACCTCCAGGCCGCCCTGCTGGCCATCAACTGCGCGGACGACCCGGACCGGCCCTCCGCCGCCCGGATCGCCGAGGACCTGGGGCGGCTGCGAGCCGCGTACGACCAGGCCTCCCCGGTCTTCGGCCGCTACCGGCTCACCCAGGTGCTGATGTGCTACGGCCGCCCCAGGGGCACCGATTTCATCCGCACCCGGGTGAAGGACGTCGACACCGCGCGGATGCTGCTCGTGGGCACCCGCGGCGACCCGGCGACGCCGTACCCCTGGGCGGTGCAGACCGCGGAGCGGCTCGGCCCGTCGGCGGTCGTGCTCGACAACAGGGGCGACGGGCACACCGGGTACGGCTCCTCCGCGTGTGTGCACCGCCTGGTGGACGAGTTCCTGCTCAACGGTTCCCTGCCCGCGAACGGCAGCTCCTGCCCGGCGGACGGGAAGGAGTGGAGCGCCATCCCGAACCGCGTCGACTGAACCCGGCCCCATCGACTGACGTAGCCACCGGCCGCCACCAGGCGTCCGTGACCGCGACGGAGGGACACCATCATGCGCATCCGCGCCGCCATCGCCGTACCCGCAGCCTCGGCCGCCGTAGCGGCCCTGCTGCTGACCGCGCCGCCCGGACAGGCGGTGCCCGGGGCCCCACCGGCGGCCCCGTGCGTCCAGGGCGAGCTGAGGGTGCGGGCGACCACCGTGCCGAACCGGCCCACGGTGGTGCGGGTCAGCGTCACCAATGTCAGCGGGCGGGCCTGTGCCATCGCCCGGGTGCCGTTGGTGACCTTCGGCGGCCTGGACGGGGCGGCGCTGCCGGTGCCGGAGAACGCCACGGGCCGGCTGCGGCTCACGCCGGGTGCGAGCGCGCATGCCGATGTGCGCACCATCGTCCGTCCGTCGGACCCGCAGGCCCGCCGGGCGGCGTCGGTCACCGTCGGCGACTGGGCGGGCCGCTGGGGCCGGGTCTTCTCCCCCACCCGGCTCGGCGCCGGGACCCAGGTGTCGGTGTGGGAGCCGGTGACGACGTGGTGGCAGCCCTCCGCGGCGGCCGCGGACCGGGCGCTGGGACTGCGCGCGGGCGCCCGGCCGACCCCGACCCCGAACCCGACATCGACACCGACACCGACCAGGCAGAGCCCGAGCCCGACCACACCGACCCCGGCCGCGCCGACAAGCCCCACCCCGGCCGCTTCGGCCACTCCGGCCGCTCCGAGCCCTGTCGGCCCGGCCCCGACGAGCCCGAGCCCGGCCGGAGCGACCCGGTCGCCGGGCTGAGCGCTCAGCCGAGGACGAGTTCGGGCGAGTACAGGTCCAGCCACTGCGCGAGGTCCAGGGTGCGTTCCAGGCCGCGCCGGGCCGCCTGCCCGCTGACCGGGGCCTCGCGTTCGGCGGCCTGCCGCACCCGGTCCCGGTCCACCAGGTCGAAGACGCGGTGCGAGGGCCGGGCGAGCAGGTCCTTGGCCTGTTCCTGGAGGGCGGTGGCGTACCGCGGATCCTGCGTGGACGGGTAGGGGCTCTTGACCCGGTCGTACACGGACCGCGGCAGGACGTCCCTGGCGGCCTCGCGCAGCAGGCTCTTCTCCCGGCCGTCGAAGGACTTCAGGGCCCAGGGGGTGTTGTAGACGTACTCGACCAGGCGGTGGTCGCAGAACGGCACCCGCACCTCCAGGCCGGTGGCCATGCTCATCCGGTCCTTGCGGTCGAGCAGGATGCGCACGAACCGCGTCAGGTGCAGATGGCAGATCTGCCGCATCCGGTACTCGAAGTCGCTTTCGCCCGCGAGGCGTTCGATGCCCGCGACGGCCGTGCGGTAGCTGTCGGCGATGTACCTGTCCAGGTCGAGGTGCTTCACCAGGTCGGGGCGCAGGACGTCGCTGTCGTCGCCGAAGTGGCGGCCGAAGCTCACCAGCCAGGGGAAGGTGTCGGCGCCGCGTGCCTCCTCGTCGAAGAACTGGAGGTAGCCGCCGAAGACCTCGTCGGCCGACTCGCCGGACAGGGCCACCGTCGACTTCTCCCGGACGGCGCGGAAGAGCAGCAGCAGCGAGGCGTCCATGTCGCCGAAGCCGGTCGGCAGGTCGCGGGCGCGGATGACGTTCTCGCGCACGGTGGGGTCGGCGAGGGACCGGGCGTCGAGCACGATGTCCTGGTGGTCGGTGCCGGCGAGCCGGGCGACGTCGTACACGAAGGGCGTGTCGGGGGTGCCGCGCAGCTCGTCGGCGACGAAGTTCTCGGCCTGGCCGACGAAGTCGACGGCGAAGGAGCGCACCGTCTCGTCCTGCTCGGCGAGTTGGCGGGCGGCGATCGCGGTCATGGCGGAGGAGTCGAGGCCGCCGGAGAGCAGGGTGCAGCGGGGCACGTCCGCGACGAGCTGGCGGCGCACGATGTCGTCGAGGAGGGCGCGCACGGTGGCGATGGTGGTGTCGCGATCGTCCTCGTGCGGGCGGGTCCGAAGGCACCAGTAGGCGCGGGTGGACAGGCCGGTGCGGTCGACGGTGACGACGGTGCCGGGCTCGACCTCGCGCATGCCGTCCCAGACGGCATGTCCGGGGGTCTTGATCATCACGAGCAGTTCGCGCAGGCCGTCGAGGGTCACGCGGGAGCGGGCCAGCGGGTTGGCGAGGATCGCCTTGGGCTCGGAGCCGAACAGGACGCCGTCGGGCGTGCGGTAGTAGTAGAACGGCTTGACGCCCATGCGGTCGCGGATCATCACGAGCTTGTCGTGGCGGCCGTCCCAGACGGCGAACGCGTACATGCCGTTGAGGCGTTCGGCGACCGCGTCGCCCCACTCGACGTAGGCGTGCAGGACCACCTCGGTGTCGGAGTCGGTGGTGAACCGGTGGCCGCGGCCGGCCAGTTCGCGGCGCAGCTCGGTGAAGTTGTACGCCTCTCCGGAGTAGACCAGCGCGACGGTGCCCTCGGGGGTGTCGAGGGACATCGGCTGACGGCCGCCGGGCAGGTCGATGATGGCCAGCCTGCGGTGTCCCAGGGCGGCCGGCCCCTCGGCCCAGGTGCCGCGGTCGTCCGGGCCGCGGCAGGCCATCGTCTCGGTCATCGCATGCAATGTGGTGGCCTCGGCGGTCAGGTCACGGTCGTAGGAGACCCATCCGGTGATGCCGCACATGCGCTACCTCCTGCCTTCGGCCGACCGCCGCTCCCCGCTCCCACCTGCGCCTTCGCGAGGGGCGCGGACCGGCCGGCGAATCAGTTGTATCGAGCACCTATATGACGAGCGTCCGTCAGCGCCCGGTGCCGGTCAACGCGGCCGTAACACGGCCGCGACCGGCCGCCCGATGGTTTCGGCCGCGTTTTGCCTTCGCGACATGCGGGAACCACGACGCCGGCGCGCCCGAGGCGCCGGGAACCGGCCACGGGCAAAAACTTCCCCAAGCGGTGTTCGCCGTACGGCTTCGCGGTCGATATCTCCCCGCGCCGCCCCGGTGGGGCCATCGGGACGGCGCCGAGGGATGCCGCCGCGCGGCCATACGTCCTGGATACCCCGAATGCCGTACTTGTGAATCAGCCCTATGGTGCTGTCATGGAGCACGCACTGAGTCCCGCAACCCTTGCCGAACTGCGGCGTCCGCGGCCCTATCCGGCGGTGTCCGTGCTGACCCCGACGCACCGCCGCGGATCGGGCAGCGACCAGGATCCCGTCCGGCTGCGCAATGTGCTGGCCGAGGCCAGGAAGCGTCTGGAGGCCGACCCGGCCGTGACCCGTGAGCGCCGGGCGGACGTCGACGCCCAACTCGACCGGGCGCTGGCCGAGGTGGATCTCGCCCATGCCGAGGACGGCCTGGTGATCTTCGCGGCGCCCGGCGAGCACCAGGTCTGGTCGCTGACCCGCAGCGTCCCCGAGCGCGTGGTGCTCGCGGACACCTTCCTCACCCGCAACCTGGTCGCCGCACAGGCGGCCGAGCGGCCCTTCTGGGTGCTGTCGGTCTCGGCCGACCGGATCACCCTGTGGAGCGGCGGCGCCGACCGGGTGGTGGAGGACCACGCCGGGGGCTTCCCGCTGATCCGCAGCCGGGAGAACTTCGACGCCGAGCGGCAGATGCAGGTCGGTGATTCCCCGAGCACCTTCCGCGACGAGGGCACCCGCCACTTCCTGCGCGAGGCGGACACCGCGATGGCCGCGGTCCTGCGCGACCAGCCCCGCCCGCTGTACGTCACCGGCGAACAGGCCGCGCTCTCCCTCATGGACGAGGCCGGCAGTGTGACCAGGGGCGCGGTGCACGTGGGGCGCGGCGGGCTCGCGAACGCCGGTCCCGAGGCGGTGTGGCAGGCGATCAAGCCGATGCTGGAGGCGGAGGCGTCGAAGGACACCAGCTCCGTGGTCGAGGAACTGACCTCCGCGCGCGGCCGCAAGACCTTCGCGGCGGGCCTGGACGAGCTGTGGCAGAGCGCTCGCGACGGCCGGGTGCGGCTGCTCGCCGTGGAGGAGGGCTTCCAGGCGGTCGTCCGCGCGGACGGCGACCACCTGGTGCCGGCCGAGCCCGGCGATCTGGACGCCCGCAACGACATCGTGGACGAGATCGTGGAGCAGTGCCTGGAGACCGGCGCCGACGTCCGCTTCGTGCCCGACGGCACGCTGGGCGAGAAGGACGGGATCGCGGGGGTGCTGCGGTTCTGACCCGCCCCCCCGAGGCCCGGGTGCGCGCTCCCCCGCCGACGTACGCTACGCGTGATCGTCGACGTGAGGGAGCGCGCGCATGGGTGAGCTGCTGGGTGTGGCGGTGCTGGGGGCCGGGAGCATGGGGGCGGACCACATACGGCGCCTCGCCCGGGTGGTCGGCGGCGCCCGGGTCGCGGCCGTCGCCGACCCCGACGTCGAACGGGCCAAGGCCGCCGCCGCAGGCCTCGTCGGTGTCACCGTGCACACCGACCCCGAAGCCGCCCTCGACGCGCCCGGCGTGGACGCCGTACTGATCGCCTCCCCCGGGCCCGCGCACGAGGCCGCGCTGCTCGCCGCGTTCGCGCGCCGCCTCCCGGTGCTGTGCGAGAAGCCGATGGTGCCGGACCCCGCCGGGGCGCTGCGCGTCATGGAGGCCGAGGCACGGCTCGGCCGGCGGCTGGCGCAGATCGGGTTCATGCGCCGGTACGACGCCGAGTACCTGCGGCTGAAGGCGCTGCTGGACGGCGGCAGCCTGGGCAGGCCGCTGATGCTGCACTGCGTCCACCGCAACGTCTCCTCGCCGCCCGGCTTTTCCAGCGCCCAGCTGATCAACAGTTCGGTCTCGCACGAGATCGACGCGGCCCGCTGGCTGCTGGGCGAGGAGCTGACGGCGGTGACGGTGCGGCGCCCGGTGTCCTCCGCGGGTGCGCCCGAGGGGCTGATCGATCCGCAGTTCGTGCTGTTCGAGACCGAGCGGGGCGCGCTGGTGGACGCCGAGGTGTTCGTCAACTGCGGCTTCGGCTACCAGGTGCGCTGCGAGGCGGTGTGCGAGGCGGGCAGCGCGCGCCTCGGTGAGGAGGACTCCGTGGTGGTCACCCGCGCGGGCGGCGCCGGCCGGGAGGTGCCGCAGGACTACCTCGTCCGCTTCGCCGACGCCTATGACCGCGAGGTACGGGACTGGGTGGACGCCACCCGGGCGGGCCGGGTGACCGGGCCCGGTGTCTGGGACGGCTACGCCGCCTCGGTCGTCGCCGAGGCGGGGGTCCGGGCGCTGGAGAGCGGCGGCCGGGTGGCCGTCGAACTCGCCCCTCGCCCGGACCTGTACGCCGGGATCAGCCGCTGACGCTGGCGGCGCCCGTCTCCAGGTGCCCGGTGAACCGGCGCGACCAGGTCGCGTCGGAGTCCACGGTCACCGTGAAGTCGTACCAGCCGTTCTGGTAGGCGACGGCGTTGAAGTAGTCCTCCGTGGCGGCGCCGGCGGCGACGGTGTAGGTCCAGGGGCCGTCGCCGCGGTAGTTGTTGGAGGTGATGGTGAACTTCACTGCGGAGGAACCGGAGTTGGCCATCCTGAAGTAGATGGCGAGTTTGCCGGTGCCCGGCTCGACCGCGTAACGGGTGCTCACCTCTGCGGACTTGCCCGCCTTGGTGGCGTCCCCCTGGAAGCGGCGCAGGAAGCGGTTGGGGCCGACCATCGTCAGGTCGTACTTGCCGTCGCCGAAGCCGGAGCCGATGTTGAAGTAGTCGGAGGCGGTGCCGCCCGCGTCCACCGTGTACTGCCAGGGCGTGGTGTCCCGGTAGGCGTTGGGGTGGATGGAGAAGTGGGCCGCGCGGGAGGCGGGGGCGCCCTGGTTGGTCATGACGAACCAGGCGAGGATCTTGCCGCCCGAGCCGAACTCCAGGTGGTCCAGGTAGCCTCCGGGCTGGTACGGCAGCGCGCGGGCCGGGCGGGTGCCGGGCTCCTGCGCGGGCAACGCGTTGTCCGTCGGCACCGGATTGGGCAGCGGGGCGCAGGTGTTGATGCCGATCACGGTGGTCGCGGGCAGGGAGACCGGGCCGCCGACCGGGTTGGCGAAGTCGAACACGCCGGTGAGATCACCGCTCACCTTGCGCCGCCAGTCGCTGATGTTGGGGCACTTCGCGGGCGTGCCGAGGGCGGCCGTCCAGGTCTCCAGGAAGCGCAGCACCGAGGTGTGCTCGAAGACCTCCGAAGAGACCCAGCCACCGCGGGTCCAGGGCGAGATGACGATCATCGGGACGCGGAAGCCGAAACCGTAGGGCACCCCGTTGAGGAACTCGCCGGCCGTGCCGGAGGGCGGGCTCGGCGGGGGCACGTGGTCGAAGTAGCCGTCGTTCTCGTCGTAGTTGAGGAACATGACGGTGGAGTTGAAGACGTCCTCGTCGGCGGCGAGGGCCTGGTAGACCAGGTTGACGAAGTGGGCGCCGTCCCCGGGCGGGGCGTAGGGGTGCTCGGAGAAGGCCTGGTTGGCCACGACCCAGGAGACCTGCGGGAGGGTGCCCGCCTGCACGTCGGCCCTGATGGCGGCGGCGATGTCGTCCGGGGTGGAGCCGGTCACCTTCGGCACCGAGGACATGCCCCGGTCGTACAGCGGGTCGCCCGCCTTGGCGTTGGCGAACGTGGTGAAGTAGGCGCAGGCGTTGTCGCCGTAGTTGTCGGAGGCGTTCTGGTAGACCTTCCAGCTCACGCCGGCGGCCTGGAGCGACTCGGCGTAGGTCTGCCAGGTGAGGCCGGACTCGTCGCCGCCGTCGTTGCTGGAGGAGTCGACCTTGCCGCTCCACAGGTAGGTGCGGTTGGGGCCGGTGGCGCTGAGCGTGGAGCAGAAGTAGGCGTCGCAGATGGTGTAGTTGTCGGCGAGCGCGTAGTGGAAGGGGATGTCGGAGCGGTCCAGGTAGCCGAGGGAGCGGACGTTGCCGACGCCCAGGACCCAGTTGTCCATGCGGCCCTTGTTCCAGGCGGAGTGCTGCGAGGACCAGGAGTGCGGCAGGTCGCCGTTGCACTGCGCGAGGGTCTCGCCGTCCTTGCCCGACGCCGGCGGGGTGGAGCTGAGCTTCCAGGGGTACTGGCGCGTCAGCAGGTTCGGCTGATTGAAGACGGAGTAGTTGCCGCTGAGGGTGATGCCGCTGCGGTCGTCGAAGCCGCGCACGCCCTTCAGACGGCCGAAGTAGTGGTCGAAGCTGCGGTTCTCCTGCATCAGGATCACCACGTGCTTGACGTCCTTGATCGTGCCCGTCGCCGTGGTGGCGGCCTCGGCGGCGGTGCGGGTGCCGGCGCCAAGGGCCACTCCCGCCGCCACGGAAGCGCCCAGCCCCACGAATCCCCTTCGGCTGATCGGTGTCATTCGTCCGTCCTCGGTCACGGGAGTGCCCCTGCGGCACACCGCGGGCCAGGGTGCCCGCATTGATCGTCGGGGTCCATACCCGTGCGGTGAGGCGGAGATGAACAATGTTCAAAAATGGCCAAGGCGTTCCCGGACAACTCCGGGCGGACGCCTCACACCCCTCCGAACAGCGCGTTCAGCCCGCGCTCCACCACCGTCGCCATGTCCTCTTGGCCGGCCGCCACCACCTCGTAGCTGCGCACCAGGAAGCGGCGCAGGGTGGAGGTGGGGAACTGGAGCAGGGCGAGGCCGAAGGGCGAATGGAACTCCACCACGGTCCGGGTGCGGCCGTACGGCCAGATCTGGACGTCGCCGTGTCCGGCGGGGGTGCGCAGGCCCTGGTCCAGCAGGGACCGCGCGAAGGTCCAGCTGACGTCCTCGCCCTCCAGTGCCGCCTCGGCCGGGAAGTCCACGAAGACGGCGAGCGGGTCGCCCGTCGTGTAGCGCAGGGTGGCCGTGAGCGGGATCTCCCGGTCCTCGGCGGTCACGAGCCGGGCGAGGGCGGGCAGTTCGATGGTGGTCTCCATGCCTTTATGGAGTCCCGAGAGGCCCTTCGCATGCCGTCAAATCCGGTCAGAGTTCGATGGGGTACAGGCCGGTCCCGAACGGCGGGGAACGCAGGAGTGTCGAACGGGCGCTTGAACCACCCCGCCCAGGGGTCTCGACGCAGGACCCGGGTGTCTGCCACCTCCCGTAGATTTTCTACGACTTGATCGCCGAATCGGGCATGTCGTGGGCGTCCGGGATCACCCCGGGGAGACTCTGGCATATGCCGGAAGCACCACCGTATCGTGTGTTGCCAAATGCCTTACAGGGCGTCCCGTGCTGTGCCACAGTCGTTATGGTCCCCCGTCCCGCCTGGCCCTGCCGTCCCCCTCGTTCGGAGTGCGAAATGCCGTCCCCAGTCTCCGCGGACCACTCAGCCGCCCAGCCGCCCGGCCGTGACCCGGTCGAGGCGCTGATCACGCAGGCACGGCGGCTCAAGGGCGACGTGGACGCGGTACGACGGGACGTCCGCCATGACGACACGGACCCCGGGGAACGCTGGCAGCGCGCTCTGTACGACCTGGCGCTGCATCAACTGGACGATCTGGACGCCCACTTGGCTCAATTGAGGGACGGGCCCGAGCCCCTGCCCGCCGCTCCCGCCGAAGCGGCGGAGCCCGCGGGAGCGCTCACCGTGTGCCCGCCACCGGCCGGCGCCCCGCGCGGCTCGCTGCTCAGCCGGGTGGGCACCGCGGAGTGGGATCTGCTGACGGACGGGGCGGCCTGGTCCGAGGAGCTGTACCGGATCCTCGGCCGCGACCCGGCCCTGCCCGCCCTCACCCTGGACGAACTGCCCGCCCTGGTCGTGGAGGAGGACCGCCCGAAGCTGACCGCGATGGTCACGGACTGCCTGATCGACGGCAGGCCGATCGACGGCGAGTTCCGGGTGCGCCGCCCCGACGGCCCGGTGCGGACCGTGCACATGATGGGCGAGCCCGTGCTCGGCATCGACGGCGGCACCGTCTCGATGTGGGCCGTGCTGCGCGACGTCAGCGCGCTGCGCCACAGCCAGCGGACGCTGCACGAGACCCGCGACTCGCTCCAGCGGCACCAGCAGCGGGAGCAGACCGAGCACCGGGTCGCCACCGAGCTCCAGGAGGCCGTGCTGCCGCCCTGGCGCGGCTCCCTGCGTCCCCCGCACCAGGGCCCGCGGACCCTGGACCTCGCCGCGCACCGGCTGCCCGCGGACGGCGGGACGCCGATCGGCGGGGACTGGTACGACGCCCTGGAGCTGGCCGACGGCGAGACGCTGCTCAGCGTCGGCGACCTCACCGGGCACGGGGTGGCCGTCGCCTCGGGCATGGCGACCCTGCTCGGCGCCGTGCGCGGCATGGCGATGGCCGGCACCCAGCCCGGCCAACTCCTGTCCCTGCTCAACCAGTTACTCGACGCCACCGTGCAGCCCGCCCTCGGCAGCGCCGTCTGCTGCCGCTACCGGGCCGCCACCCGGACCCTGGTGTGGGGCCAGGCGGGACACCCCGCCCCGCTGCTGTACCGCGACGGGACGGGGTGCGTGCTCGACGCCCCCGAGGGGGTGCTGCTCGGCGCCACCTCGGGCGCCGTCTACGGACAGGCCGAGGTGAGCCTCGCACCCGGCGACCTGCTCCTGCTGCACACCGAGGGCCTGGTGCCCGCACACAGCGGAGCGGCGGCCGTGGACCGGCTGCTCGGCCTCGCCCCACGGTTCGGCGACGCCCGGGACGCGCGGGACTGCGTGCGGGTGCTCGTGGAGGAGTTCGGCGGGGCCGGACGGGTGGACGACGCGTGTGTGCTCGTCGCCAGGGTCACCGCGTGAGCCGACGCCCCCGTGCGAGCGTGGGCACCCTGTGAGCCGGCTGGTACGAGTCGACGTGTACGAGCCGTACTGTATGACCGGGCCCGTATGAGAGAACGCGGCGCGCGGCCCCCTACGCCCGCGCGCTGTTCCCGCCCTTGCTCCTCGGCTTGGGCAGAGCGAGCCTGATCTCCTCCCGCAGTTCATGGATCTTCGGGTAACCGGCGTACTCCGCGGTGAGCCGGTACATCTCGCGCAGCCGGTCCCAGGTGCGCCGGGAGGAGTTCGCGCCCATCGACATCAGGGCGAGCCGCGCGTAGCGGTCGGCCTGTTCGGGGTCGTCGGCGATGAAGCAGGCCGAGGCCATGGAGAGATGGTCGAAGATCTTCGAGCGCTCCCGGCCGTCGACGCGCAGCGCCAGGGCCTTCTGCGCGAAGTGCTGGGCGTGCACGGCCGCGTCCGGGTCGAACTCCGCCAGCGTGCGGTAGGCCAGGGCCTGCATGCCGTACAGGTCCTCGGCCTTGAAGGTCTGCATCCAGTCCAGGGGCGCGCCGTCGCCCCGGTCGGCGACGAACAGGTCCTCCGCCTGCCCCAGCGTGCGGCGCATCGCCTGGCCCTTGCCCATCGACGCCTGCGCCCAGGCCTCGATGGTGTGGAACATCGCCTTCGTGCGCGGCTGGAGGCGGTCGCCGCCGCCGGACTGGGCGAGCTTCATCAGGTCCAGCGCGTCGTCGGGCCGGCCCAGGTGGACCATCTGGCGGGCCGCCCGGGACAGCGCCTCGCCCGCGCGCGGCCGGTCACCGCCCTCCCGGGCGGCGTGCGCCGCGATGACGAAGTACTTCTGCGCCGTGGGCTCCAGACCGATGTCGTGCGACATCCAGCCCGCGAGGACGGCCAGGTTGGCGGCGACGCCCCACAGGCGCCGCTGGAGGTGGGGAGGATGACGGTAGGCGAGCATGCCGCCCACCTCGTTGAGCTGGCCCACCACCGCCTTGCGCTGGAGGCCGCCGCCACGCGCCGCGTCCCAGGCACGGAACACCTCGACGGAGCGCTCCAGCTCCGCGACCTCCTCCGAGCCGATGGGGGCGGCCTCGTAGCGGTCGAAACCTGCGGGGTCGGGGTGCAGGGGGTCGGCGAGCTCGGGGCCGTCGGCCCTGAGCACCGGGTCGGTCTGCAGCCAGTCGTGCATGGCGCTGCTGAGTGTGGATCCCGCGGCGAGCGCGGCACCCGCGCCCACCAAGCCGCGTCGGTTGAGCATGAGGTCCATTCCCGTGAATTCGGTGAGGACCGCGGCGGTCCGCTCGGGCGCCCACGGCACTCCGTCGGGATGTTCCTCGTTCCCGTCGCCCTGCCGTTTCCCTGCCCGCCCGTGGCGCACCAGACCGAGGTCCTCGATGGTCACGACACGGCCGAGACGCTCGGTGAACAGTGCCGCCAGCACCCGTGGCACGGGATCGCGCGGGATCTCTCCCATGTCGATCCACCGCCGGACCCGGGAGGTGTCGGTCGCCAGCTGGGGGTGGCCCATGGCCGCCGCCTGCCTGTTGACCAGTCTCGCGAGTTCACCCTTCGACCAGCCGGCCAGGCCGAACAGGTCGCTCAGGCGGGTGTTGGGTTGTCCGCTCACGTCAAGCCCCCAGGTTCTCGGCTGAGTTGACAGTAGCCGGGTGCAGGTTGCCGGGCGACTATTCGCCAGGGTTCGCCAGGGTGCGCCAGATGGTGTGCCACGGGGCATCGGGTGTCAGGTAGGAATGCGCCACCCCGACCCGGTCCCCCCGGGGGCATTCCCCAGGGTGCGACCGGGGGCCGGGCCGGGTTGACGCCAGGACTTCACAGGCAGGCACCGCAGGCAACGAAGGGATCTGTATCTCCCATGTACGCGGCATCGTCCTCCGTGTCCGCCCCGCTTCGGCCGTTGCGCCCCCGCCCGGCGGGCGGCGGACCGTATCTCGACCCGGCGGTGCGTCCGGGCGGCCCCGTGCTGGGCGCGCCCCGGCCCCGGCGGATCCCGGGGCAGCCCGGCGTCCCACCGCTCAGCGGGAGACTCGACTTGTCCGGCCCCCAGGGCGCCCCGCTGCGTAGCGCGATCGCCGCGGTGCAGCGGATCTGCCCGGAGTTCGCGCCGGTCCAGGTGCTACGGCGCAGCGCGCGGTCCGTGCTCTTCGTGGGCACCACCGGGCGCAGCACGGCCGTCGCCAAGTGCCTGCTGGACCACGCGCCGGCGCGGGCCGAACGAAGCCGCCACGAAATAGCCGTATACCGCTCGTTCGTCCGGCACCGGCCCCCGGTCCGTGTGCCCCGGCTGATCGCGGCGGATCCGGACAACTGCATCCTGGTGATCGAGCGGATGCCCGGCCGGGTGGCGGCACTTCAGCGGCATCCGATGGAGGCGCCGCCGCGCGCGGACATCCGCGCGGCGCTCGGCGCGGTCTGCCGGGTGAACGCCTGGCGGCCCCCCGCCGGTCTGTTCGACATGCCACTGGACTATGTCGGACAACTGTCCCGCTACCACGAGTCGGGATTGCTCACCGACCGGGACCTCGGCGACCTCCAGAAGCTGCTGCACGGCATCGCGCAGGAGGTGGGCCGGGGCGCCATGCTCCAGTTCTGCCACGGCGACGCCCTGCTGTCGAACATCCTGCTGTCTCCGGCGGGTCCGGTCCTGGTGGACTGGGAACACGCGGGCTGGTACCTGCCGGGCCATGACCTGGCCACGCTGTGGCTGGTGCTCGGCCAGGCCCCGGCGGCCCGGCGGCAGATCAGCCAGATCGCCCAGTCGGCGGGCCCGGCCTCCCGGGACGCCTTCCTGGTGAACCTGATGCTGCTGCTGACCCGCGAGATCCGGCGGTACGAGACGGCCGTACAGCGTTCGATGCAGGACCCGGTCCCGGCGGTACCCGGCCCGGCCCACCCGGGCGCCGTGCCATCCGGCGAGGAGCAGCGGCTGCTGCTGCGGCGGCTGCACGACGACTGTCAGATGGCCCGCAAGGCGGTGCGTGCGGCGGTCGGCACGCGCTGACGAGGACGACGGCCCGCGGTGCGCCAGGAGTGGGGGCGCGCCGCGGGCTTTCGCGTGTCCGGGGGCGACCGCCCGGCGGAATCGTTTCGGCCGGGCGTCCGCGACCATGTGGCGCCCGTACGGCCGTGACCACCCGCCGGAACCCATTGGTCTACTCCACTGACGCCCCGCAGGCCCGGCCACCGTCGTCGCGAAACTCGCCGAAACCCTTCGTGACGTGGGAAATCCCCATGGGGACTGCATCATTGACGGATCGTCGGCCAGCCGATACCACTGACCCAGCTCGGCGCCGCACGCCCCGCCACGCCCGCCCGTCACAGGAGGCCGCATTGCGAGGTTCCGCCCCCGATTCCCCGTCCACACCCGGCCACAGACATCTGAAGCGGGCCGCCGTGCCGCTCGCCGCGGCCGCCCTGCTGCTGCCGCTGTTCGGCGCCGCGCCCGCCCAGAGCGCGCCGGACTCCTCCCCGGACCGGCTGCAGTCGGCGTTCGCCTCCGCGTCCGCCGAGTACCACGTGCCGCAGAGCGTGCTGCTGGCCGTCTCCTACCTCCAGTCCCGCTGGGACTACCACGGCGGCGCGCCCAGTGTCTCCGGCGGCTACGGCCCGATGCACCTCACGGACGCCCGGACGGCGATCGCCGCCACGGAGCACTTCGCCGACGGCGCCGAGGACGCCCGCGGCGACAGCTCCCGCCCGGCCCCGCGCCCCGAGGCCCGGGTGCCGGCCGACTCGGCGGTCCCGGCCCGGCTGGAGACCCTCCCCCGGGCCGCGGAACTGACCGGCATCCCGGCGGCGAGGCTGCGCACCGACCCGGCGGCGAACATCTCCGGCGGAGCCGCCCTGCTGGCCGCCGCGCAGAAGCAGTCGGGCGAGCCGCTCAGCGCCGACCCGGCCGCCTGGTACGGCGCGGTGGCCCGCTTCTCCGGCGCCGACGACACGGCGACCGCGGCGTCGTACGCGAACGACGTGTACGACGTGCTGCGCTCGGGTGAGCGGCGTACCACGGACGCCGGGCAGCAGGTCGCCCTCGCCGCCGAGCCCGGACTCGCCCCGGACACCGGGCAGCTGGCGGACACCGGTCTGCGCACCGTCACGGACGACGGCGCGGAGTGCCCGAAGTCGGTGTCCTGCGAGTGGCTCCCGGCCGCGTACGCGGAGTTCGGCGAGGGCGACTACGGCAACCACGACCTCGCCGACCGGCCGGCGTCGGGGCAGATCAAGTACATCGTCATCCATGACACCGAGGGCGCCTGGGACGGGGTCCTGAACCTGATCCAGGACCCGACCTACGTGTCCTGGAACTACACCATCCGCTCCACCGACGGACTGATCGCCCAGCACGTCAAGGCGAAGGACGTGGCCTGGCACGCGGGCAACTGGGACGTCAACGCCCGCTCGATCGGCATCGAGCACGAGGGTTTCCTCGCCGACCCGGACGCCTGGTTCACGGAGGCGATGTACCGGTCCTCGGCACGGCTGGTGAAGTACCTGTCCACGAAGTACGGCATCCCACTGGACCGGCAGCACATCCTCGGTCATGACAACGTGCCGGGCCCGACCGCGTCCACCGTCCCGGGCATGCACACCGACCCGGGCCCGTACTGGGACTGGGCGCACTACTTCCAGCTGCTCGGCCACCCGTTCAGGAGGACCGCGGGCAAGCAGGGCGGCCTGGTGACGATCCGGCCGGAGTACGCCGCCAACCAGCCGGCCTACACGGGCTGCACCACGGCGGGCGAGCCCTGCGCGGCGCACGCCTCCAGCGAGGTGCGGCTGTACGCGGACCACGATGTCACCGCGCCGCTGATCAAGGACGTCGGGCTGGGCAAGGCGCCGACCATCGACGTCAACGACGTGTCCTCGCGGGTCTCCACCGGCCAGCAGTACGCGGTCGCCGATCACTGGGGCGACTGGACGGCCATCTGGTACCTGGGGCAGAAGGCCTGGTTCCAGAACCCGCCCGAGCAGCCGACGGCGGTCTCCGCCAAGGGGCTGGTGATCACCCCGAAGGAAGGTCTGACCAGCATCCCGGTGTACGGCCGCGCGTACCCGGAGAAGTCGGCCTACCCGGCGGGGGTGCCCGCGCAGTCGGTGGTGCCGCTGCCGTACACCATCCCGGCCGGGCAGAAGTACGTGGTCGGTGACGAGATGCCGGGCGAGTACTACTACGCGGTGACCTTCACACCCGACTCGCACCAGGTCGTGCGGGGCGACGACCTGTACTACGAGATCCAGTACGGCCACCGGGTCGCGTTCGTCCGTGCGGCGGACGTGACCGTGGAGAGCTCGGCCGGCTAGCCGCGGCCGAAGCCCTCAGCCCTGCTGGAAAAGCTCCGCCGGGAGCGGCTTCAGCAGGGCGTACAGGTCGTCGGTGATGGGCCGGTCCCAGGCGGCGATGGTCACGAGGACGCCGTCGCTGCGGTCGAACTGCACGCAGGAGATCCGGCTCTCGGAGAGCTTCAGACGGCGCACGATCAGGAGGTTGTCGCCCTGGAGGACGGGGGTGTCCTCGGTGCCGACGACGGTGACCTCCTCGTCGTTCTCCAGCGCCAGCAGCAGCTGGCCCACCTCGAAGGGGATCTCCTCCTCCGCCACCTCGCGGGCCGGGGAGCCCTGCGGCAGATTGCCGATGATCATCGCGGGGCCGCGGCCGCCGAAGAGGTCGTAGCGCAGGAAGACACCCTGGCAGGTGCCGTCGGGCGCGGGCAGCAGACCCGCGCCGAGATTGCCCGGCCAGTCGCCCGGGTCCATGGCCAGCACGTCGAAGTCGGGCCCGGCGGGAGTGGCACTGCGGCGGCGGAGGAACGACATGCCGCCATGGTACGTGCCCGGCCAGGGGTGGGTGACCTGCGGGCACCCGGTGGGGGAACGGCGCGGGAGCCTGGCGCACGCCCGGCGCGCGGGGCCCGGGAGCGCCCCGCTCCCCCGGCGGCCGCCCGGTGGTCCGTGGACGGGGAGAAGCTCTTGAGCGCCCGGTACAAGAGGCGGGGCGAGCCCCGCGGACGCGGGCGGTGACGCGGCGTGGGACAGTCCCTTCCCGGCGGGAGGGGTCAGGCCCGCCCGGCGCGAAGGTCCGGGAGTGGCCCGCGGCGGCAGGCCCGGCGGGGAAGGCCCGACAGGGTGTGCGGGGCCGGGCTCTGCGGGGACGGGGCGCGCGGTGAGGCCGCGCCTGTCCGACGGGCGCGTGGCCGGGTGCCCGTCGCGGGAGGCCGGCGACGCGCCCCGCACGGTGTACGGGGCGAACGCGCGCACCGGGACACCGGCGCGGTCCCGGACCGGCGGACCGCACGGCCCGCTCGGCGGGTGCGAGCGGGCGGGCCGGTCGCCTCCCCGCAGAAGCCCGCACCGGCAGCTCACTCCTCCGCCGGGCTCGGCGGCAGCACCGCGACCGGGCTCGCCGCATGCAGCAGGACGGCCTGGGTCACGGAGCCCATCATGCGGGCCGGGGCCAGGAGGTGGCGGCGGTGGCGCCCCACGACGACCAGTTCGGCGTCGCGGGAGGCGGCCACGAGGTTGCCGGCCGCGTCGCCCGGCAGGGCCTCGGCGTCGGCCCGGACGCTCGGGTGGCGCTCGCGGTGCGGGGCGAGGAAACCCTCGGCGAGGGTCCGGGTCTCGTTCGCGATGGCCTCCTCGTCGGGCATGGGCGGCACCAGCTGGCCCGGCGCCGACCAGGTCTGCAGGGGCCACGGGTAGGCGGCGATCGCCTGGACGCGGGCACCGCGCAGGCCCGCCTCCGTGAAGGCGAAGGCGAGGGTGGCCTCGTCGGGGCTGTCGACGTTCAGTCCGACGACCACCCGGGGCCCGGGTTCGGCCGGTCCGTCCCCGTGCACCTCACGACCGGGCGGGGGTACGACGACCACCGGGCACTCCGCGTCCCGCGCGGCGGCGAGACTGTTGGAGCCGAGCAGCAGGCTGGCGAAGCCGCCGCGGCCCCGGGAGCCGAGCACCATCAGCTGGGCGTCGACGCCGAGTTCGGGCAGCACCGCGCCGGGCGCACCCTCCAGCGCCAGGTACTCCAGGGTCTCGGGCGCGTGGTCCGCGAGCCGGGTGCGCACCTCGTCGAGGACGGGGTCGACCTCGGCCTCGGGCGGCCCGGCCACCAGGACGTCGGCCTGCCCCCAGGCGGCGTACTGGCGCACATGGACCACCCGCAGCGGTGCCGCCCGGCGGCGGGCGGCGTCCGCGGCCCACTCCATCGCGCGCAGGCTGTCCTCGGAACCGTCCACCGCGGCGATGACCGGCGCAGCGCTCATGCTTCCTCACCTCCGGAACACGACCTTCTCCCTTGCTGGGGCCAGCCTCGCTCAGGCGACGGCCCCCGCGGGACGCTGTAGGTCGCGTGTCCGGAAATCGGCGCGCAACACCCCCGGTTCAGGTCAGGCGGGGTCCACGATTTCTTCTGGAGGGAGACCGCGTCCCCGCCCGATGCCGCCACCGCGGGTGTGCGGCGGCTGGATGTCCGGGAGGAGAAGGAGGCGACCTTTCTGTTCGATCGCCTCTTCCCGGACTCCTACGCGCAGCCGGGGGGTTCGGGTGTGCGACGGTGGGCCGGCGTCATCGGTGACGTGGACGGTGCGACAGGGCCGGTGGCGGTGGCGGCCGACGCATGGTCCACGGCCGGGTGCGGCTTCATGGCAGGGGTCGTCACCCACCCTGCCGCCCGCGGACGCGGTCTGGCGCGGTCGGTGTGCGGCTTCGTCGTGGACGCCCTCGTCCGCCGCCACGGACGTGCCGCGCTCATGGTGCACGACGGCGACATCCCGGCCGTCACCACGTACGAACGCCTCGGCATGACCAAACGTCTGCTCGGGACAGCTCACCTTCCGGCACCCGTGTGGAATCTCAACTAACCGCTGCCACGCGGTAGTTCTTCCGCCTGGGCACGTTCTTTCGGTCGTTCCCGGTGGTGTGGCGGCGGATAGCCGTTGGCCTGTCCTGAGCGATCTCCTCCTCGCGGTGGGCCTACTGCGTCGAGGGTTCTTTCGTCAGGTCCTCGCCCGGCGGATGGCTCGCTGGGCACCCCCCGGTTGATCGGGTTCATGAGCGATCCTCCGCCTGTTCGCGATGATGGGTGCGGGAGAGACGAGCGAGGCCGCCTTCCGCGTCGGGGCGCCCACGGCTAGGGTCTGGGCGCGGCGAGTGACCTACGAGGAGCGAAGACATGGTCGGTTTTCCGAGCGCGCGTTGACGTTGTAGGCCGTGACCAGGCCTGTCATCGCGTGCTGCCCTTGATGTTGCGGCACAGCGAGCCTTCCCCTGCCCGAACTGCCGGTGCACCTGTCGTGCACCGGGTGCCGGGCCTCGTTGTCGGCAACCCAGAGGATCCCCGTGGCGTCCGCTTCTTCCGCTGTGTCCGATTCCGATCGGCCTCGTCCGTCGAGCCTGTGGCGAGACGCCGACTTCCGCAGTCTCTGGATGGGGCAGGCAGCCTCCCAACTCGGTGAACACGCGAGTCTCGTGGTCCTGCCGCTCTTCGCCGTCCCGAGGGTCCGGAGCACCGCATCCCCGGTCATCCGCCCCCGGCCCTTCGTGACCGGCGCCAACCTCACGCCGACAGAACCGAGGACGGCCGCGTACAGCACGCAGCCCGACCGCCACCCCTGCGGGTGAAGGTCGGGCCGAGGTTGATGACGCATGCCTCCCGGGGTGGTTCGCTCGGGGCCGACTGGCCTCCGAATGGCTCTTGTCGCCGGGAAGTGGCCTCGTTCACGGGGAACCTACGGCTCGTCCCTCAGGTGAGGTCGAACTCCCCTTCCCGCGCGCCGGAGACGAAGGCGCCCCACTCCGCGGGGGTGAAGATCAGGGAGGGGCTCTCCGGGCGGTCGCTGTTGCGCATCGCGATGAAGCCTTCGACGAAGGCGATCTGGACATCGCCCATGCCTCGGCTGCTGGACCGCCACTCGGCCCTGCTGAGGTCCAGGTCCGGCTTGTCCCAGCCCGCGAGCGGCTTTCGCTGGGTGGTGCTCTCGGCCACGTCCGTGCTCCTCCCGGTTTCGTCGTCCGCGGGTCAGCCTAGCGACCGCTCCCGGTGCCCAACAGCCCACGTGGGAGAGACGTTCAGTGCTCCGATGGTTCGGCGCCGACCAGCCACATCGCGAAGACCTGCGACCCGCCGCCGTACGCGTGCCCGAGCACCTTCCCGGCCCTCTCCACCTGGCGTTCTCCCGCCTGTCCGCGCACCTGGAGGGCGGCCTCGGCGAAGCGGAGCATGCCGGAGGCGCCGATGGGGTTGGTGGACAGCACCCCGCCCGACATGTTGACCGGCAGGTCACCGTCGAGCGCGGTGACGCCGGACTCGGTGAGCTTCCAGCCCTCGCCCTCCGCGGCGAAGCCGAGGTTCTCCACCCACCGGCCACCGCCTCCCCTCGGCCGCCCCCTCCGGACACGCTCCTCCGCCCTCTCCCGCGGAAAATCGCCGCAGCCCTCTTGTCGGAAAGCCCCCTGGCCTGAATTACTGGCCCCGAACAGTTCGACCGAATGATCGGTCGTCCGGAATGTGCGGTAAGGAGACGTGTCGATGGCGGATGCGCGGGAGCTGCTGGACGCGGGGGAGCGGCTCGGGGCCGAGGAGCTGCGGGTGCTTCAGCTGGAGCGGCTGCGTGCCTCGCTGCGGCACGCCTATGAGCACGTGCCGTTCTACCGGGAGTCGTTCGACAAGGCGGGGTTGCGCCCGGAGGACTGCCGTTCGCTGGAGGATCTCGCCCGTTTCCCGTTCACCACCAAGGCGGACCTGCGGGAGAACTACCCGTTCGGGATGTTCGCGGTGCCGAGGGAGCGGATCCGCCGGCTGCACGCCTCCAGCGGCACCACCGGCCGCCCGACGGTGGTCGGCTACACGGAGAACGATCTGTCGATGTGGGCCGACATGGTCGCGCGGTCCATCCGGGCCGCGGGCGGGCGCCCCGGTGACGTGGTGCACGTGGCGTACGGGTACGGCCTGTTCACCGGCGGCCTCGGCGCCCACTACGGCGCCGAGCGCCTCGGCTGCACGGTCGTCCCGGCGTCCGGCGGCATGACCGCGCGTCAGGTGCAGCTGATCCAGGATCTGGAACCGGCCGTGATCATGGTGACGCCCTCCTACATGCTGACGCTGCTGGACGAGTTCGAGCGGCAGGGCGTGGACCCGCGGACGACCTCGTTGCGGGTGGGGATCTTCGGGGCGGAGCCGTGGACGGAGCAGATGCGGCGGGAGATCGAGGAGCGGTTCGCGCTCGACGCCGTCGACATCTACGGCCTGTCCGAGGTGGTCGGCCCCGGTGTGGCGCAGGAGTGCGTGGAGACCAAGGACGGGCTGACCGTGTGGGAGGACCACTTCTACCCGGAGGTGATCGACCCCATCACCGGTGAGGTGCTGCCGGAGGGCGAGCGGGGCGAGTTGGTGTTCACCTCGCTGACCAAGGAGGCCATGCCGATCGTCCGGTACCGGACCCGGGACCTGACGCGGTTGCTGCCCGGCACGGCCCGGGTGTTCCGGCGGATGGAGAAGATCTCCGGGCGCAGCGACGACCTGGTGATCCTGCGCGGGGTGAACCTGTTCCCCACGCAGATCGAGGAGATCGTGCTGCGCACGCCGGGCGTGGCCCCGCACTTCCAGCTGCGCCTGACCCGTGAGGGCCGTATGGACTCGCTGACGGTCCGCGCCGAGGCCCGCCCGGACGCCACGCCCGAGGCGCGGGACGCGGCGGCCCGTTCCATCGTGACGGCGGTGAAGAACGGCATCGGGGTGTCGGTGGACGTGGAGATCGTGGAGCCGGAGTCGCTGGAGCGCTCGGTCGGCAAGATCCGGCGGATCGTGGACCTGCGGCCGCGCGACCCCGCGCAGGGGTGAGACACGGGTCACACGCGTGACCGTGTCACAGGGGACCGGGCTGCCTCGTCTCGGGGACGGAGAGCAGCAGAACGATCCCCTGGAGGACACGATGGACGCACGCCTCGACTACGCCACCAGCCCGGTCGCCGGCAAGGCCCTGAAGTACGTGGCCTCGGCGGGCAGGGAGCTCAAGGGGTCTCCCCTGCCCGCCGCCACGCAGGAGCTGGTGGCACTGCGTATCAGCCAGATCAACGGCTGCGCCTCCTGCATCGACATGCACACCAAGGACGCCGCCCTGGCCGGTGAGTCCGCGGTGCGGCTGAACCTGGTCGCGGCCTGGCGGGAGGCGACGGTCTTCACCGAGGCCGAGCGGGCCGCGCTGGCGCTGGCCGAGGAGGGCACCCGGATCGCGGATGCGGCGGCGGGGGTCGGCGACGACACGTGGGCGAACGCCGCCGAGCACTATGACGAGGACCAGCTCGCCGCCCTGCTGCTCCTCGTCTCCTTCATGAACATGGTGAACCGGCTGAACGTCATCGCCCGGCGCCCGGCGGGCGACTACGTCCCCGGCTCGTTCCACTAGGGTCCGGGACCGGAGAGGCGAGGGGGCCGGCGTGGGCAAGGACGAGGAGTTCGAGGAGCTGCGGCCGCTGCTGTTCTCGATCGCCTACCGGATCCTGGGCGGCGTGGGCGAGGCCGAGGACGCGGTGCAGGAGACCTGGCTGCGCTTCGCGGCCTCGGCTACCCGGCCCACGTCCACCAAGGCGTTCCTGGCGGCCGCAGTGACCCGGATCTCGATCGACGTGCTGCGCTCGGCGCGGGTACGGCGCGAGGAGTACGCCGGCCCGTGGCTCCCGGAACCGCTGCTCGGCGACCCGTACCAGGACCCGGCCCGGTCGGCGGAGCTGGCCGACTCGGTGTCGACGGCGGCGCTCCTGCTGCTGGAACGGCTCAGCCCGCTGGAGCGGGCGGTGTTCGTGCTGCGCGACGTGTTCGCCTTCGGCTTCGACGACATCGCCTCGGCCGTGGAGCGCTCGGAGCCGGCCTGTCGGCAGCTGCTGGTGCGGGCGCGGCGGCACATGGCGGCGGGACGGCCCCGGTTCACGGCGGACCGGCGCGAGCGGCAGGAGCTGGCGTCGCGCTTCTTCGGCGCGATGAGGGACGGCGATGTCGGCGGGCTGCGCCGACTCCTCGCCGCCGACGTCCGGTTGACCGGGGACGGGGGCGGCAAGGCCCCGCAGCTCTCCCGCCCCGTGGTGGGCGCGGACAACGTGGCGCGGCTGCTGGGCTCGGTCGTCCCGTGGCTGCTGGCGGCCGAGGTGTCGTACCAGCCCTGCGAGATCAACGGCCAGCCCGGCGCGGTCTTCCACGACCGGACGGGCAGGGTGCTCCAGACCCTGGGCGTCGACATCCTGGACGGGCGGGTCCGGGCCGTGCGCGCCGTGACCAACCCCGACAAGCTCGCTCACCTCGGCCCGGTCGCGGACGCCCGGGCGATCAACGAGGAGGTCAAGCGGGCCCGTCGGCGGGCGGGTCGACTCAGCTGTCCCGGAAGCCGTCCCGCAGTTCGCGCTTGAGGATCTTCCCGCTGGCGTTGCGCGGCAGCGCCTCCACGAACAGCACGCGCTTGGGCGCCTTGAAGGAGGGCAGCTTCTCCCGTACGTGCGCGACGAGTTGCTCCTCCGTGACCTCGCCGCGCGGCACGACGACCGCCGTGACGGCCTCGATCCAGCGCTCGTCGGGCAGCCCGATCACGGCGGCCTCGGCCACCGCCTCATGGGTGTAGAGGGCGTCCTCGACCTGCCGTGACGCGACCAGCACACCACCGGAGTTGATGACGTCCTTCACCCGGTCCACGATGGTGAAGCAGCCGTCCGCGTCCCGCACCGCGAGGTCCCCGGAGTGGAACCAGCCGTCACGGAAGGCCTCCGCGGTCTCCTCGGGCTTGTCCCAGTAGCCCTCGCACAGCTGCGGCGAGCGGTAGACGATCTCGCCGGTCGTGCCGTCGGGCACCTCCCGGCCCTCCGTGTCCACGACCCGGGCCTCCACGAACAGCACGGGCCGGCCGCAGGAGTCGAGGCGGCCCTCGTGCTCGGCCGGGCCGAGGACCGTGGCGAGGGGGCCGATCTCGCTCTGCCCGAAGCAGTTGTACAGGGCGAGGTCCGGCAGGCGCTCGCGCAGCCGCTCCAGGACGGGCACCGGCATGATGGAGGCGCCGTAGTAGGCCTTGCGGAGCCCGGCGAGGTCCCTGGTGGCGAAGTCGGGCCGGTTGGCCAGGGCGATCCACACGGTGGGCGGCGCGAACACGCTGTCCACACGGCCCGCCTCGATCAGGTCGAACAGGCGGTCCCCGTCCGGCGCGTCCAGGATGACGCTGCTCGCGCCGACCGCGAGATAGGGCAGCAGGAAGACGTGCATCTGCGCCGAGTGGTAGAGCGGCAGCGCGTGCGCGGGGCGGTCGCCGGGGCGCAGGTCCAGGGCCGTGATCGCGCTCAAGTACTCGTGCACCAGGGCCCGGTGGGTCATCATCGCGCCCTTGGGCAGGGCGGTCGTACCGGAGGTGTAGAGCAGCTGCGCCAGGTCCTCGCAGTGCGGTCCGGGGCCGTCGTACGGCGGGGTGTCGGCGAGCCGCGCGAGGAACGAGTCCTCGGTGTCCCGCAGCGGCAGCGACCGTACGCCGTCCGGGAGCCGGCCCACGAGGTCCGGGTCGGCGAGCACCAGCGAGCTGCCGGACTGCCCGACGATGTAGGCCAGGTCGTCGCCGGTCAGGTGGTTGTTGACCGGGACGTGGACCAGGCCGGCGCGGGCGCAGCCGAGGAAGGCGATCAGGTAGGCGTCCGAGTTGTGGCCGTAGACGCCGACCCGGTCGCCGGGACTGAGGCCCTCGGCGAGCAGCAGCGCGGCCGCGCGGGAGACCGCGTCGTCCAGTTCCTCGTACGTCCAGCCGCGCTCGCCGTACTCCACCGCGACCCGCGCGGGGGTGCGGCGGGCGCTGCGCCGCAGCATCGCGTCGACCGTGCTGCCCTGTCCCTTGCTCATGACCGCAGATCTTGAGGCCCGCGCACGCGCAGGTCAAGGGCCGGGCGGTACCGGATCAGACCGACCGGGCGCGGCGCCCCGCTGCCGATGCCGCCGGCGGCCGGCACGGGCAGCGGGGCGACGGCCTCCACGACCTCCGGGGTGAGCCCATGGTGGCGATCTCCGCGGTGTGCCCGCCGGCCTCGTAGCCCTGGGCGACGACGATGTCGATGCCCGCGTCCCGGTGCTTGCGGGCGTGCCGGGCGCTGCCCGCGAGCGCGGCGACGGGCACACCCCGCTCGTGGGCGCGGGCGACGACGTCGGCGGGCGGGGAGCCGAGGGCGTTGGCGAGCAGCCGGATCGGGTGGTCGAAGGCGACGTCCAGCCGGCCCCGGGCGACCTGTTCCATCCAGCCGGTGATCCGCCACCCGGCCGCCGCGCCCTGTGGCAGTTCGGAGACCCCGCGCGCGGCGAGGGTGTCGCGCACGAACCGCCGGTGTTCCTCGGGGATCAACGCCTCGACGTCGGCCTCGGTGACGCCCTCGGCCTTCCGGGCGGGCATCACGACGTCCAGCCCGTAGGGGCGGCCGCCGGTGTGCGCATCCAGCCAGTCGAGGTCGCGTCCGAGGTCGTCGGGGGCGGTGTATCGGACCGCGCCGAGCGCACCGAACCCGCCGGCGCGGCTGATGGCCGCGGCGACGGCGGGGAACGGTGTGAAGCCGAAGACGGCGGGCTCGATGCCCAGTTGCTCGCTGAGCTCCGTCTGCATGGGCGCAGGATGCCGCACCCGCCCGCACGACGGAAGGCCTTTTCTGACACCCCGTCAGTTCTGCTGGTGCCGGTCGTGCTCCAGCACCGCCATCGCCGCGTTGTGCCCGGGTACGCCGCTCACCCCTCCCCCGCGCACCGCTCCCGCGCCGCACAGCAGGACGCGCGGGTGCGGAGTCTCCACGCCCCAACGGCCCGTGTCCGGCTGGGAGTAGGGCCAGGACAGGGCGCGGTGGAAGATGTTGCCGCCGGGCAGCCGCAGGTCCCGTTCGAGGTCGAGCGGGGTCTTCGCCTCGATGCAGGGGCGGCCGTCGGCGTCGGTGGCCAGGCAGTCGGCGAGGGGTTCGGCGAGGTGGGCGTCGAGCTGGGCGAGGGTGGACGCCAGCAGTTCCTCACGGACGGCGTCGTTGTCGTGGTCGAAGAGCCGGGCCGGGGTGTGCAGGCCGAAGAGGGTGAGCGTCTGGTAGCCGCGCCCGGCGAGTTCGGGGCCGAGGATGGTGGGGTCGGTCAGGGAGTGGCAGTAGATCTCGGAGGGCGGCGCGGCGGGCGGACGCCCGGCGGCGGCCTGGGCGTGGGCGGCGGCCAACTGGCCGTAGCCCTCGGCGATGTGGAAGGTGCCCGCGAAGGCCTCGCGGGGATCGACGTCGGGGTCGCGGAGCCTGGGCAGCCGGGTCAGCAGCATGTTGACCTTGAGTTGGGCCCCCTCGGCGGGTTCCGGGGCCGCGGCTCCGGTGAGCACGGCCAGCTCCTGCGGGGAGGCGTTGACCAGGACGTGCCGGGCGGCGGCGACGCCCTCGCCGTCGGCGGTGCGGTAGGTGACCTCGGCGCCGTCGGCGTCGCCGGCGATCCGGACCGCCTCGTGTCCGGTGACGATCTCCGCGCCCGCCGCGCGGGCCGCCGCCGCGAGGGCGTCGGTGAGGGCGCCCATGCCGCCCACGGGCACGTCCCAGGCGCCGGTGCCGCCGCCGATGACGTGATACAGGAAGCAGCGGTTCTGGGCGAGCGAGGGGTCGTGGGCGTCGGCGAAGGTGCCGATGAGGGCGTCGGTGAGGACGACGCCCCGGACCAGGTCGTCCTCGAAGTGCTCCTCGACGGCGGCCCCGATCGGTTCCTCGAACAGGGCCCGCCAGGCGGTCTCGTCGTCGATGCGGCGGCGCAGTTCGTCGCGGGTGGGCAGGGGCTCGGTGAGGGTCGGGAAGACGCGCTCGGCGACGCGGCCGGTCATGCCGTAGAAGCGCTGCCAGGCGGCGTACTCGCGCTCGCCGCCGGTCAGCCGGGCGAAGGCCGCCCGGGTGCGCGCCTCGCCGCCGCCGACCAGGAGTCCGGTGGGGCGGCCCGCGCGTTCCACGGGGGTGTACGAGGAGATGGTGCGCGAGCGCAGCCGGAAGTCCAGGCCGAGGTCGGCCACGATCTTCGGCGGCAGCAGGCTGACCAGGTAGGAGTACCGCGACAGACGGGCCTCCACCCCGGCGAACGGACGGCTGGACACGGCTGCCCCACCGGTGTGGCCGAGCCGCTCCAGCACCAGTACGGAGCGCCCGGCCCGTGCCAGATAGGCGGCGGCGACCAGGCCGTTGTGGCCTGCTCCGACGATGACGGCGTCGTACGCGCGGGTTCCCTGGTTCGCGGACATGGTCCTTCGTAGCACGGGGTGATCCGGTGGGGCCAGAGGGCGCCCGCCGCGCCGGGAAGCCTTCAGCGGGGCGCCGCCACGCCCGGGAAGACCGCCGCGGTGGACGGCGGCGGGCCGGAAGCGAGTGCACGTCCATTCGCGTTCTCGGATCATGGCGGTCCCGGCGGCCGTGCCCGATGTCCTCCGCTGTTTCCCGGGCGGCCGCTCGCGGACGGGCCCGCTAAGGAACCTTGTGCGGGGCCGGGCGGGCCGCCGGGCCGAGGCGGTCCATCGCGCGCAGGATGTGCTTCGGCGGCAGCTGCCAGCGGACACGGGCCGGGATGCGGCGCAGCAGGGTGCCGGTCGTGCGCAGGCGGCGGGTGACGACGTCGGGGGCGGGGACCGGGCGCCCGTACAGCTCGTGGGCGTACGGCGGGAGCGCGGCGTAGGCGAGGCCCGCCACGCGTCGCCACAGCAGCTCGCGTGCGGGGAGCAACAGGGGGTGCACCGGGGGGTGGCGGAGGAAGTCGTCCACGTCGCGGGCCTCGGGTCCGGCCGCGAGGTGGGGTCGCATGTCCTCGAAGTACGCGGCGAGTCGCGACCGGCTCGCCGGGACGGCAGCCGGGTCGAGTCCCACCAGCCGGGCGCTGACCCGGTGCTCGGCGATGTAGCGGTCGGCCTGGGCGTCGGTGAGCGGATAGCCCGAGCGGCGCAGCACGTGCAGGTAGGAGTCGATCTCGGCGCAGTGCACCCAGAGCAGCAGCCCGGGTTCGTCGACGCCGTAGCGCTCGCCGCTGTCGGGGTCGGTCGCGCCCAGCCCGCGGTGGATGCCGCGGACCCGGGCGCCGGCGCGCTCGGCGGCCTCCGTCGTGCCGTACGTCGTCGTGCCCACGAAGTCCGCGGTGCGCCGCAGCCGGCCCCAGGCGTCCCGCCGGACGTCGGAGTTCTGGAGCACGCCGCGCACCGCGCGCGGAAGCAGGGCCTGGAGGTAGAGCGCGCGGATGCCGGCGACCCACATCATGGGGTCGCCGTGCAGCTGCCAGGTCACGGAACGCGGGGTGAAGAGACCGGGGTCGCCCATGCCGCCAGTATGACCGCTCCCGCTTGCAAGAAACCGCAGCAAGTTTCATCAACTTCTTGCAGAGGCCCTCGGTCACCTGTTTAACTCAGGCCCTGTTGATCGCAGTTGACGGCCAGCCGGTGGAACTGCCGGCCGATTCGAGGAGTGTCGTGACGGCGCAGACATCCGCCGCCGAATCCGGGGTCCGAGGCGATGACAGCGGGTTCACCCTCCGCGCCCCGGACGGAACCTCGTACCGCGTCGATCTCACCCGTGAGGTGTTCTCACCCGCCAACCCGCTACTGGCCGAGTGCTGCGAGGGGCGCCGCGTGGTGGCCTTCACCGGACCGACCGTCGACCGGCTGTACGGCCGGCAACTGCGCGCCTATCTGGACGCGCGGCTCGCGCCCGGCACCTGGAGCGTGCACGTGCTGGGCGGCGGCGAGGACCGCAAGCGCATGGAGACGGTCGAGGAGATCTGCGCGCTGGCCAAGGCGGCCGGCCTGGACCGGGGCGGTGTGATGCTCGCCGTCGGCGGCGGCGTCACCTGCGACCTGGTCGGCTTCGCGGCGGCGATCTACTGCCGGGGCGTGCGCTACATCAAGGTCAACACCACCCTGGTCGGCCAGGTCGACGTGGGCGTGGGCGTCAAGACCGGCATCAACGCCCTGGGCACCAAGAACATGCTCGGCGCCTACCACCCACCGCACGCCTCCCTCAACGACCCCGCGTTCCTCCGATCGTTGGCGCCCCGGGACATCCGCTGCGGGCTGGGCGAGATAGCCAAGATGGCGATCATCAAGGACGCCCGGCTGTTCCGGACCCTGGAGGAGTGCCCCCAGGTCTTCCAGCGGCCCTGCGCCACTCCGGCGGCGCTCGCGGAGGACGGGCTCGGGCGGCACGGTGTCGAGGACTACGTGCTGCGCACCTCGATGCGGCTGATGATGGAGGAGCTGTGCCCCAACCTCCGTGAGCACGACCTGGCCCGGCTGGTCGACTTCGGGCACACCTTCGGGCCCGTGATGGAGACGGCCAGCGAGTACCGGATCGCGCACGGCGAGTCGGTCGCCGTCGACATGGCCCTCTCCAGTGAACTCGCCCGCGTGCTGGGGCTGCTGGACGCCCAGGACTGCGCGCGCATCACCGGGCTGATCGACGCGCTCGGACTGCCCGTGTTCGATCCGGGGACCTGTACCCCCGAGCTGATGGAGCGGGCGCTGCAGGCGTCCTGGGAGCGCCGGGGCCGCCGGCTGCATCTCGTGGTGCCCGACGGGATCGGGTCGGCGGTCTTCGTGGACGATCTGGACGACATCCCCGCCGACGCCCTCCAGGAGGCGCTGGCCGCCCTGGCCGCCCGAGCCGAGGGCGCCGCCCCCGCCGCGCCGCTGACGGCCGCGTACTGACGCCCCACCCGAACTCCCCTCCCCCGCAAGCGTCTTGGAGCCGTACCGCGATGAGTCCTGCCCTGCCGGAGCCGGATGCCCCGGCGCCCGAGCCCGTCCGTACCCGCGTCACCAACCTGTACGAGGGGCTGCTGCGTGACGTGACCGGCGACCACGGCGGCACCGGCACGATCCGCGCCCACCGCGCCTACCTCGCCGCCGGGGCGAGGGCGCCGATCGCCTTCATCGACCTGGTGGTGCTGCCCCCGGGCACCTCCATCGGGACGCACCGGCACGCCGACGACGAGGAGACGTACGTGATCCTGTCGGGGCGGGGCCGCATGACGCTGGACGGCGAGGAGTTCACGGTGCGCGCGGGGGACGTGGTCCCCAACCGCCCCTACGGGGAACACGGTCTGGCCAACGACGCCGACGACGACCTCCACCTGCTGGTCTTCGAGGCCGGCCCGCTGGGCGGTGCCGGATGACCGGCCCGCGCCAACGGGAGCTGCTGGAGCGGGAGTCGGCACACCTCGCGCCCGGCGCCTCCGAGGAGTCCGCGCTGGGCCGCCGCGTGTTCACGCAGGGCCGCGGCGCCGTCCTCACCGACCTCGACGGCAACCAGTACATCGACCTCGCGGCCGGCACCCTCACCCAGTCGCTGGGCCACTGCCACCCCGAGGTCGTCGCCGCGCTCACCGAGCAGGCCGGGCGGCTGTGGAACGTGCACGACTTCGCCACCGCCGACCGCGCCGCCCTGTGCGACCTGCTCGCCGAGCTGCTGCCGGAGGAGCTGGACACGTACGCCTTCTTCTCCACCGGCGCCGAGGTCGTGGAGGCCGCGCTGCGTGCCGTGCAGGCCGTCGCCGAGCCGGGCCGCAACCGGATCGGGGCGCTGCGCCACGGCTTCCACGGCAAGACGCAGGGGGCCAGGATGCTGGTCCACTGGGACATCGGCCACCAGGCGTTCGCGGGCAACAGCGTGCTGGGCTACTCCCCTTACTGCTACCGCTGCCCGCTGGAGCTGGAGTACCCCTCGTGCGGGGTGCGCTGCGCCTCACTGGTGCGCCGGCACATCGCGGAGAAACCGAACGTCTCGGCGCTGGTCTTCGAGCCGGTGCTCGGCGCGGCCGGGGTGATCGTGCCGCCGCCCGGCTACTGGGACCAGATCGCCGACAGCTGCCGGGAGAACGGCGTGCTGCTCGTCGCCGACGAGGTGCTCACCGGCGGCGGCCGCACCGGCACCTTCCTGGCGAGCGAGCGGTTCGGCGTCGAGCCGGATCTCGTGACCCTCGCCAAGGGCCTGGCCTCGGGTTTCCCGTTCGCCGCGCTGGCCGGGCGGTCCTCGGTGCTGCGGCACCCCGAGGCCGGGCGCGCCGGGTCCACCGCGTCGACGTACGCGAACAATCCGCTGGGCATCGCCGCCGCCAAGGCCACCCTGGAGGTCGTGCGGCGGGACGCGCTGCTCGCCCGGGTGGCCGAGCTGGGCGCCCTGCTGGACGAGCGACTGGCCGAACTGCACGCCAAGTACGAGGTGTTGGGAGACGTACGCGGGCTCGGGCTGCTGCACGGACTGGAGTTCGTACGCGACCGAGCGAGCCGGACACCCGCGCCGGAGATCGCGCAGGCGGTGTACCGGCACGCCCTGGACCTCGGGCTGCGCACCGCGATCGGCGGTCATGTGCTGCGCCTGGCACCGCCGTTCACCATCGACCGCGCGCTCCTGGAAGAGGGCGTGACGCTGCTCGACCGCGCCCTGGCACGGGCCACGGGGGACGCGCGGTGATCGTCGCGGAGGACCTGGTCAAGGAGTTCAAGGTGGCCGAGCGCAAGCCCGGTCTGATGGGCAGCCTGAGCACCCTGTTGAGCCGCGAGCACCGGCTGGTGCGGGCCGTGTCCGGGGTGTCCTTCGAGATCCCGGCCGGCACGAAGGCGGCGTACATCGGGGCGAACGGGGCGGGCAAGTCGACCACCGTGAAGATGCTCACCGGCATCATGACGCCCACCTCGGGCCGGGCCCTGGTCGCGGGCCTGGAGCCGTACCGGGAGCGGCGGCGCAACGCCGCGAACATCGGGGTGGTGTTCGGGCAGCGCAGCCAGCTGTGGTGGGACCTGCCGGTGCCGGACTCCTTCCGCATCCTGCGCCGGGTGCACGAGATCCCGGACGCCGTCTACCGGCGCAACATGGCCCTGTTCCAGGAGCTGCTGGACCTCGACGCGCTGGGCAACACGCCGGTGCGGCAACTCAGTCTGGGCCAGCGGATGCGCGCCGAGGTCGCGGCGAGCCTGCTGCACGACCCCAAGGTGGTCTTCCTGGACGAGCCGACGGTCGGCCTCGACCTGGTGCTCAAGGAGGCCGTGCGCAGGCTGGTCAACCACGTCAACGCCGAACTCGGCACCACCGTGCTGCTCACCAGCCACGACATGGGCGACATCACCGCCATCTGCGACCGGGTCCTGGTGGTCAACCACGGCGAGGTCGTGCACCGCGGGACCATGCACGAACTGCTGCGCACCGCCGACACCCGGGCAGTGGTCTTCGAGCACCACGGCGGGCCCGACGAGGCGTTGAGCCTGATCGAGAAGGGACTTGACGGGGCGTCGGCGCAGCTGGTCGACGGCGGGCGGATCAAGGTCGAGTACCCGGTGGCCCGTTGGACCTCCCGTCAGGTGATGGGCTTCGTGCTCGACCACTTCGACGTCACCGACTGCGTCGCCCCCGAACCCGACCTGGAGATGGTGCTGCGGCGCATCTACGCGGGGCGGGCGGCCGCGTGAACGCCTCCGCCCTGCGCCGCTACACCCCGTTCGCGGCCTCCAGCCTCCAGTCGCTGCTCCAGTACCGCTCCACCTTCCTGATCAACGCCCTGACCGCCACCACGGCCGTCGGCGTCCAGGTCTTCCTGTGGCGCGCGGTGTACGGGGGCCGGCCGGGCGGGCTGCCCGGCGGCTACGACCTGCCGCGCCTGACGACGTACGTCCTGCTCGCCCAGGTGCTCGGCCTGATGCAGGCCAGCCGGGTGGACGAGGAGGTCTCCGGGGAGGTGCAGCGCGGGGACATCGCCGTGTCGCTGCTGCGCCCGGTCAGCTATCCGCTGGCCCGGTTCGCCGCCGGGCTGCCGGTGTCGCTCACCAACGCCACGCTGGTCGCCGTACCCGTCGTCGCGCTGTACGCGCTGCTGCTGCCGCTGACCGCGCCGACCTGGGGCGGCATGCTGCTCTTCGCGGTCTCCGCCGCCCTGTCCCTGGTGATCGGCTTCGGGGTGAACCTGCTGGTCGGGCTCGCCGGGTTCGTCACCACCAACATCTGGGGCGTGCGCGTCGTCAAGGACAGCGTGGTCGCGTTCTTCGCCGGGCAGGTGGTGCCGCTCGCGCTGATGCCGGGGCCGCTCGCGGCCGTCGCCCGCGTGCTGCCGTTCCAGGGCATGGTCGACGGCCCGCTGCGGCTGCTGCTCGGGCGCTACGACGGCGCCGCGGGCGCGGCCGGAATCCTCACCGTACAGCTCGGCTGGGCGGTGGCGCTGTGCGCGCTGGCCGCGCTGGCCTGGCGCGGGGCCGTACGCCGGGTGGAGGTGCTGGGCGGATGACCGCACCGGGGCCGCTCGCGACGGCCGCCCGCTACGCCCGTCTGACCTGGCATCTCAGCGCCGTCAGCGTGCACCGGCTGACCGAGTACCGCATGGACTTCCTGCTCGGCGCGGGCGGTCTGGTGCTGCGGGTGGTGTGCCAGGTCGCGGTGGTCGGCATGGTGTTCCGGCAGACCCCGCGGATCGCCGGCTGGGACTACCACGAGGTGCTGTTCCTGCTCGGCTTCTCGCTGCTGCCGCGCGGGCTCGACCGGATGTTCACCGACCAACTGTGGGTCATGGCACGCAAGTTGGTGCAGAACGGCGAGTTCTTCCGCTATCTGATCCGGCCGGTGCACCCGCTGTTCTCGCTGCTGTCCGAGCGGTTCCTGTACCCGGACGGCTTCGGGGAACTGATCACCGGAGCCGCCCTGACCTGGTACGCGGCCGACGAACTCGGCCTGCGCCTCAGCGTCGTGCAGTGGCTGCTGCTGCCGCTGCTCGTGGTGTGCGGCACGCTGATCCTCGCCTCGGTCAAGACGCTGTTCGCGTCGCTGGCCTTCTGGACGACGAACAGCTTCCCGGCCCTGTACGCGGCCAACCAGCTGGGGGACTTCTCCGGTTACCCGCTCGACCTGTACCACCCCTCCCTGCGGTGGCTGCTGACCTGGCTGCTGCCCTACGCCTTCACCGCCTACGTCCCCGCCGGCTACCTGCTCTTCGGGCGCACCGGCATGCTGCCCTGGCTGTTCGTGGTGACCGCGGGTGTGGTGACGCTCGCCCTGGTCGTCTGGCACCGGGGCGTCGACCGTTACGAGATGACCGGGAGCTGACCCATGGACACCCTGTTGCCCGGCGCCCCCGCGCCCGCGACCGTCGGACTGCTGCGCGCCTCCTCCTGGATGGACGAGGCCGGGCGCCGCGGCCCCTTCGAGCTGTACGACCAGGCGGTGCTCGGCGAGGTCCGGCTGCTGCTGGTCGGGGCGGGCGAGGCCCGCTGGTTCGTGCCGGTGCTCGACGCCGACCCGGGGCGATCCGCCGCCGGTACGGAAGCGTTCGACCGGGCGGTGGTCGGCGCGCTGCGCGACGGGCTCCGACTGCCCACCGGGCGCGGCAACACGATCGAGTTCCGGGGGGCGCCCGCCGCCTACCGGGGCCCGCTGCCCTTCGACCCGGGCTGGTGCTCCAACGCGCTGTCCCTGATCGACCTGGACGGCACCGCGCACACCCACAAGAGCTACCGGCGGATCGGCACCGGCAACCGGGAGGCCGAGCTGTTGCGCCTGATGGCGGACGGCGGGCGCACCCAGCAGCCGGTGGGCGACTACACGTACGTGGACACGGCGACGGGGGCCCGCGAGCCGCTCGGGGTGCTGTACCGGTTCGCGGAGGGCGAGGGCCTCAACGTGCCGCTGCGGGCGGGGATCAGGGCGCTGTGGCCCCTGCTGGCCGACGGTGTCGAGCCGGCCACGGCGGTGGACACCTCCCAGCGGGACCTGATCGCGCCGCTGCGGGCCACCGGACTGTTCCTGCGCGACTTCCACCAGGAGCTGGCCGAACGCCTCGGCCCGCACCCGGAGTTCCCCGCCGGGGCCGTCCTCGCGGACTCCGCCGAACGGCTCGCCCGGCTCACCCCGCTGATCCTCGCCGACACCCGCTACCCCGCACCCGTGCGCGAGGCGGCCGCGACCGGTCTGTCCCGTGAGCTGGCCCGCGTCGCCGCGCTGCCGGCCCGGCCCTGGCCCGCCGGACCCTGCCACGGCGACCTCCACCTGTCCCACGTCCTGCGGGGCGAACGCGCCGACGGCAGCTGGGAGTTGTGCGTCATCGACCTGTCCACGCCGCGCGCCGACCCGGCCGACCCGGCCACCGCGCAGTCGCCGTGGCAGGACCTGGCCGCCCTGACCCGGGGCCTGGAGATCTTCACGGCGGACGAGTTCTCCGACCACGCGGCGGGCGTCCTCGGCATGGACCCGGAGGACACCTGCCGCACCGCACTGCTCCAGGCGGCGGGCGCGCGCCCCGACACGCCCGGCTGGACCGAGGAGAGGCTGGCGGGTCTCGCCCGGCTCCGGCAGGCGGCGGGGCTGTGGGCCGCGCGGGCCGGGAACCTGCTGGCCGACGCGGGTCCGGAGCGGGACGCGCATCCGGCGTGGCGGCTGCTGAGGCTGCGCCGGCTGATCCACGAGCTCGACTACGCCTACGCCCACGACCGCGCCTACCACGCGGCGATCAACCTGCGGCACGCCGTGGAGGCCAGCGGCCTGCCGGCCAGCGGATGAGGACACCCGTGCACATCATCGAGACCTACTTCGAGTGCGGGGGCTTCGACCACCGCTTCCTCCAGGGCGGCATCTCCGTCTACCTGTGGAACCTCTCCACGGCCTTCGCCGACGCGGGCCACCGCGTCTCGGTCGTCACTCCGGCCCACGGCCGCCTGGCCGAACTCCGGGCCTCCTACGACCTGGAGACCCTGGACTACGAGGACACCTACGAACTGCCGCTCGTCCTCGACCCGGACACCTGGGGCGAGCGCTTCCCGGCCGAGGTGAGCATCCCGCTGACCACGACCGCGCACCGGCTGCGCCTGGCCGGCGTCGACCTGTACTTCCTGTCCGACGAGTTGCTGGACGCGCTCCCCGACCGCTTCTACCCGCCGTACGACAGCAAGGGCCACGACCTGGTCTTCTTCAAGCCGCTGGCCTACCAGGTGGGCACCGTGCGGTTCGTGCGCGCCCGGTTCGGGGGCGAGAAGGCACTCGTGCACGCCCATGAGCCGTACTACCACTACCTGATGCCGGCGGCCTTCCGCGCCGACCCCTCGAAGCTGGTCGTCGGAACCGTGCAGAGCAACATGCCGATCACCAAGAAGGTGTACCGGCCCAAGGTCGAACGGCTCCTCGGCTTCCTGGACGCGCCGGTCACCCTGCCCGCCGAGGAGGCCGGGCCGACGAAGCCGTCCCTGCGGAGCGCCTACCAGCAACGCACCCATCTGCACTACGAGTACGAACCCGGGCACATCGGCGTGTACGACCTGGTCGCCGACCACGCCGACCTGGTCGACTTCCTCTCGCCGGGGCACCTGGAGTTCTACACCGATTTCGCCGGTACCCCCTTCGAGGAGCCGTTCCGGCGGCTGCCCGTGCACGAGACGGTGCGCCGCAACGCGCACAAGAGCTTCGTCGGGGGCTGTGCGATCGGGGAGCGCTGGACCGCTCCCGAGCGGCCCGCCGTGGACCGCGCGGCCGTGCTGGGGGGCCTCGGCCTGGACCCGGCGCTGCCCACGTTCTTCCACAACGCCCGGTACGCCGTGAACCACAAGGGGCAGCTGGAGCTGTTCCGCGCGGTCGACCGCGTGCTCGCCGAGGGCCTGGCGGCCAACTTCGTGCTGCGCTGCCTCAGCGACGACGGGATCGAGGACCCGTACATCCGCGAGGTGGTCGAACGCCACAAGGACCGGATCCACCTGGAGTGCGAACGGGTCGCCGAGGAACGGATCATGGCCTACGCGGCCTCCTCGGACTTCTGTCTCTTCCCGTCCAAGTTCGAGATGGACACGTTCCTGATCGCGCAGGGCGAGGCGATGGCCATGGGCTCCGTGCCGATCGCGACGGCCCAGCGGGGCATGGCGCACTTCGGCCATGTCGCCGACCCGCTGAACACCCCCGAGGCCACCGGCTTCGCGGTCAACCGCTCCTTCGCCGAGGACGACTCGCTGCTCGCCGACGCACTGGCCCGCCGCATCCAGGAGGCCGCCGCCCTGCTGCGCGAGCGGCCCGAGGAGTACGCCCGTCTGCGGGCCAACTCCATCGCCACCGCACGGCAGTTCACCTGGGAGCACACGGCGCGGCGGCACCTGGACGCCTTCCTTCCCCTGTGGGAGGGGAAGCGCCCCGTACGGGACGTCCCGCTCCTGCTGAGGCACGGGTGGTTCGACCTGCTGCCCGCGGAGGCGTACGAGGAGTACGGCGACGCGATCGCCGAGGCCGCCGCCCGGCTCGGGGACGCCGACGCCTACGCCCGCTGCCGCCCCCTGGACCCCGAGGCGCGCCGCGTCCTGTTCGAAGCGGCCTGGGCGCGCGCCGACTTCGGGCGATGTGCCCGCGCGGCCGCGGGCGACCCGGAGCTGCGGGCCCGCCTCGACGCCCGCCACGCGATCACGGACGGGCGGCTCACCTACCGGCTGCCGGGCGCCGCCCGCGTCGAGGCGGTCACCTGGGCCGAGCCCACCGCGGCGGGGCGCCGCGGGACCGTGGTCCACCGGGCCGCCGAGACCGGGCCGGGCGAGTTCACCCTGGACCTGGCGGAACTGCCGTACACCGGAGGGGAATTGAACCTGCTGCTGACCCTGGCCGACGGGCGCTCCGCCTGGGACGTGGTGCGCCATGGCTGACGGAGTGCGCGCCGCGCTGCTCGCGGGCGGCGAGGGCCGCCGGATGGGACCGCTGGGGCACGGCCGGCTCAAGCCGCTGGTGCCGTTCGGCGGCTCCTGCCGACTGATCGACTTCTCGCTCGCCAACGCCGAGGCATCCGGGTTCGACGAGGTGCTGCTGCTGTCCCAGTACGAGGAGCGGCAGTTGATGGACGACCTGTACCGCACGTGGTGGCGGCCCGGTTTCCGCGTGCACTTCGGGCCGTACGACCGCGCGTTCCGCGAGGGCACCGGCTACCGGCCCCCGCCACCCGGGGGCACGCCCGAGCGGGGCACCGCCGACGCGCTGATCCGCAAGGCGCCGTACCTGTTCGGTCCGGGCACCTCCGAGGTGCTGGTGCTGCACGCGGACCATGTCTACCGCTTCGACTACGGGCCGCTGATCGCCGCCCACCGGAGTTCCGGCGCCGCGCTCACCCTGGCCTACCAGCGCATCGAGCGACGCTACGTCCACCTCTTCGGCATGGTCGACTTCGACCCGGCGGGGCGGCTGACCGCGTTCGTGGAGAAGCCCGCCGAGCCGACCAGCGACCTGGTGTTCGCCGCGTTCTGCGTCTTCGACGCGGACCGGCTCCACCACTATCTGGAGCGGTTGGACGGCACCGGCTGGCAGCACGACATCAGCCGGGACGTCATCCCGGCGATGCTGGCGGGCGGCGAGCTGATCCTCGGCCACGAGGTGCCGGGGCACTGGGAGGACATCGGCACGGTCGACCGCTACCACCGGGCCCACCTGGCGCTGACCGGGGAGCGGCCGACGCTGACGGTCGACCGGCTTCCCCGCACGGTACGGCCCGGGGTGCGGCGCGAGCTCGTCGTCTCCGCTCCCGGTGTGACCCGCAGTCTGGTGCCGGCCGATCTGGTCAACGAGGGCCTGCTGGAGCACAGCGTCGCCTTCCCGGGGGCGCGGATCGGTGCCGGGGCGCGGGTGCGCCGCAGTGTGCTGCTACCGGGTGCCGCGGTGCCGGAGGGCGCCGAGATCGACTCCGCGATCGTGCTGGAGGACGGCACGGTGCAGTCCGTCGCGCCCGCTTCCGCCCAAGGAGGAGCCCGTGTCTGAACCCGCCTGCACGGTGGTCGATCTGGGCGGCACCACCCTGCGCACCGCCCGCTACGACCTCACCACCGGCGCCCTGTCCGATGTGCGCCGCACCCCCACCGAGGGATTGGACCGCCACCCCGGCGCGCCCGTCCCCGTGCTCCAGGACCGGGTGGGCGAGCAGCTCGCCGGGCTGTGCGCCGAGGCGGTGGAGCGGCACGGCAGCAGGGCGCTGGCCGTGGCCTTCGCCGGTCCCGTCACCGCCGACGGGCGGGCGCTGGCGGCGCCCACCATCTGGGGCGGCCCCGGCGATCCGCTGCCGGTGCGGCAGTCGCTGGAGGACCGCCTCGGCCTGCCGGTGGTCGTCGTCAACGATCTGACGGCCGCCGCGTGGCGCTATGTGCACGGCCCCGACGAGCCGCCGTTCTGCCTGATCACGGTGAGCTCCGGGATCGGCAGCAAGGTGTACCGGGCGGGCGAGGTGCTGCTCGACGCGGAGGGCCACGGCGGCGAACTCGGCCACTGGCCCTGCGATCCCTCCCCCGACGCTCCCCGGTGCGACTGCGGCGGCCGGGGCCATCTCGGCGGCATCGCCTCCGGACGCGGCACCCTCGCCGCCGCGCGCCGCGCCGCCCACGCCGACCCCGGCGGCTACGCCCGCTCGGCACTGGGCGCCGCCGCGCCCGACCCGGACCGGCTGGACAACCCCGCACTGGTCGCCGCGATCCTGGGCGACGACCCGTTCGCCACCGGCGTCCTGCGCTCCGTGCTCCCCTACCTCGCCTCGGCGATCATCTCGGTGTTCACCTCCATCGGCATCCGCCGCTACATCCTGATGGGCGGCTTCGCCCTCGCCGTCGGACCACGCTATGTCCAGCTGCTCACCGAGGAGTTGGAGCGGCTCGGCTGCTTCGGTCTGGACGCCGACGGCATCCGGCGCATGGTGACGCTCGGCGCCCCGGACGACGACCACGGGCTGATCGGCGCGGGCCGGCTGCTGGCCGCGCGGGGCGTGGGGCGCAGGGCGGTGACGGCCGTATGAGCACGACCACGCTGATCGTCGGCAGCGGCTTCGTCGGACGGGCCGTGGCCGAACGGCTGACCGCCCTGGGCGGCAGCCCCGTGCTCGCCTCCCGCACCCCGCCGCCGGGTTCGACCGCGCCCTGGGTGCGGCTCGACGCCACCGACGCGGACGCCTGCGCCCGGGTGGTCGACTCGGTGCGGCCGGACCGGCTCGTGCTGGTCCACGGCCCCTCGGACGTGACCTGGTGCGAGGCCGACCCCGAGCGGGCCGTCGCGCTGCACAGTGCGGCGGCGGCCCATCTGACGGCGGCCGCGCGGGGGCGTCGTACCGTCCTCATCTCCACGGACAACGTGTTCGACGGGAGCGGTCCCGACAACGACGAGGCCACCCCCACGGCGCCCGCGAACGCCTACGGCAGGGCCAAGCTGGCCGCCGAGCGGATCGTCGGCGCGGCGCCCGACGCGACCGTGCTGCGGGTGAGCCTGGTCTACGGCTGGGAGCCCGCGGACTCCGCCAAGTGGCTGAACTTCTTCGCCTCCTGCGCCCACCGGCTGCGCGCCGGGGAGCAGGTGGAGGCGCCGTACGACCAGTGGACCACGCCGGTGCCGGTCGAGGACGTCGCCGCCGTGACCGCCGCCGTCCTGGAACCCGGGGCCCCCGGACTGCTGCATCTCGGCGGCCCGGACCGGGTCTCGCGGGCCGCGTGGGCGGAGACCATCGCCGACGGTCTGGGCGTGCCCCGGACGCGGGTGACCCGGGTGCCCCGGGCGCTGGGGCGATACGCGAGCCGGCCCGCCCACACCTGTCTGACCAGCACCCTCCTGGACGAGGTGCTGCGCCGGCACGGGCTGCGGGTGCGCGGTGTCGCCGAGGGGGTCCGCGACCTGCTGGAGGCCGCCCCGTGATCCGCACCGTGCGCTCGCGCGAGGTCTACCGCAACCCGTGGATGACCGTCCGGGAGGACGACATCCGGCGCCCCGACGGGAGCACGGGCCTGTACGGCGTGGTGGACAAGCCGGACTACGCCCTGGTGATCCCCCGGGACACCGACGGCGGTCTGCATCTGGTCGAGCAGTACCGCTACCCGGTCGCGGGCCGCTACTGGGAGTTCCCGCAGGGCTCCTGGCCCGCCGGGCACGAGGGCGCTCCGCCGCTCGAACTGGCCCGCGCCGAACTGCGCGAGGAGACCGGGCTGCGGGCCGCCCGGATGACGTATCTGGGCCGGGTGCACGTCGCCTACGGCTACGCCAGCCAGGGCTGCCATGTCTTCCTGGCCGAGGAGTTGACCGAGGGGCCGCCCGAACGCGAGGCGAGCGAGGCCGACATGCGCCAGCGCCGGGCCGGCCCGGCCGAGTGGCGCGACCTCGTGCGCGCCGGCCGGATCACCGACGCGGCGACGCTGGCCGCGTACACCCTGCTGGAACTGCGCCGGGGCGAGGGCGGGTGACCGCGCCCTACAAGGTCGTCGCCACCGACCTCGACGGCACCCTGCTGCGCGGCGACCTCACCGTCTCCCCGCGCACCCGGGCCGCGCTCGATCGGGCCGCCGCCGCCGGCGCCCGGCACCTGGTGGTGACGGGCCGGCCGGCCGCGGGCTGCCGGGACCTGCTGGCCCCGCTGGGGTACGGGGGGATCGCCGTCTGCGGGCAGGGGGCGCAGTTGTACGACGTCGGCGCCGACCGGCTGCTGTCCTCGGCGACCCTCGACCGGGACGTCGTACGGACGCTGGTGGCGCGGATCGCCGAGGCGGCGGGTCCGCTGGCGCTCGGCGTGGTGACCGCCGGGCTGTCCGGGGAGTTCCTGGTCACGCCGGGCTTCGGGGAGCGGGTGCGGCACGGCTGGCGGCTGGTCGAGGACGCGGAGGGGCTGTGGACGCGACCCGTGGAGAAGGTCCTCATCCGCAGCCGGGCGCTGGACGACGACGGGCTGGCCGCGCTCGCGCACTCCGTGTGTGCCGGGCGGATCGGGGTCACCCACTCCGGCGAGGGCATGGTCGAGCTGTTGCCCGACGGGGTGGACAAGGCGAGCGGGCTCGCCGAGGCCGCTCGCAGGCTGGGGTTCGGCGCCGCCGACACGGTCGCGTTCGGGGACATGCCCAACGACATCCCGATGCTCGCCTGGGCCGGGCACGGGGTCGCCATGGGCAACGCCCATCCCGAACTGAAGCGCCGCGCCGACGAGATCGCGCCAGGCAACGAGGAGGACGGCGTCGCGGCGGTCCTTGAACGCCTGTTCCCGTCGAACGGCTCGCCCGCTGGGGCAACTTGCTGAAAATTTCTGCAAGTTCTTGCCAGCGGTGCGGCCGACTGCTTGACTCACCACCCCGATGGACTCCACCCCACGTGAGAGAAACGAGCCGACTGCCATGACCACCGAGACCGACGTCCTCGTCCTGGGCGGCGCGGGCGTGGACACCGTCGTCCATGTCCCGGAGCTGCCGATCCCCTACGCCGACAGCTACATGATCCGGCCGGGCATCGTGACCCGTGCCGGACAGAGCGGCGACTTCGTCGCGCTCGGGGTCAGCGCCCTGGGCCTGCGCGCCCACCACATCGACCTGGTCGGCGACGACCCGGAGGGCGACCTGGTGCGCGCGCTGCACCGGGACCGGGGCATCCCGCTCACCGACGTGCCCTCCGTCGCGGGCACCAAGCGCGCGGTCAACCTGGTCGGCCCGGACGGACGGCGGCTGTCCCTGTACGACGACACCCGCAGCCAGGAGTCCGACCGGCTGCCCGAGGACACCCTGCGCGCCCTGGCGGCGGCGAGCCGCCACGCGCACGTGGTGATCACCCACCCGTGCGCGCACGCCCTGCCGGTGCTGCGCGAGGCCGGGCTGACCATCTCGACGGACCTGCACAACTGGGACGGCGTCAACCCCTACCACGAGCCCTTCGCGCTCGCCGCGGACCTGGTCTTCCTGTCCACCACCGCGCTGGCCGACCCGGAGCGCACCATGCGGGACATCGCGGCGCGCGGCCGGGCCCGGATCGTCGTGGCCACCGCGGGCGCCGAGGGCGCGTACCTGCTGGTCGACGGCGAACTGACGCATGTGCCGGCGGTCGCCCCGCCCGAGCCCGTCGTGGACTCCAACGGCGCGGGCGACGCCTTCGCCTCCGCCTTCCTGCTCGGCTGGCTGGACGGCGCCGACCCGCTGCGCTGCGCCCGTTACGGCGCGGTCGCCGGCGCCCACGCCTGCACCGTGCCCTCGACGCGCGCCGACGCCATCGGGCGGGACGAACTCCTCGCCCGCGTCGCCGAGTCGGACGCCGACGAGCAGGCCGCCAAGGTGGGCGGATGAGCCCTGTCACAGGACACCACGACGTGCTGGTGCTCGGCGGCGGCGTGGCGGGCTGCGTGCTCGCCGCCCGGCTCAGCGAGGACCCGGCGCGCAGGGTCTGCCTGGTGGAGGCCGGGCCGGACCACGGTGTGGACCGTTCGCGCTGGCCGCGCACGCTGCTCGACGCGCACGCCCTGCCGCGCGACCACATGTGGGAGCGCGGGGTCGCCGTGCACCGGCTGCGTGCCCGGGTGCTGGGCGGCTCCTCCTGCGTCAACGGGTGCTGGCACACCTGGGGTTCGGAAGCCGACCACGAGGAGTGGACCCGGGCGGGCGGCCCCCGCTGGTCGGCCGCCGGCATGGCGCCGTACCGGGAGCGGGCCGCGGCGGCCATGCGGCTACGACCCGTGCCCGAGCGGGAGTTCAGCGTCTGGGCCCGTGCGGCGCTCGCGGGCGCCCGCGAACTCGGCTACGAGGACGTGGACATGGGCGCCCCGGGCGCGCCCGGCTGCGGCACGCCGCTGCTCAACGCGCTCGACGGGCTGCGCTGGAACGCGGCCTTCGGCTACCTCGGCCCGGCCCGCTCCCGCACCAACCTCACGGTCCTCGGCGAGGCGACGGCGAACCGGCTGCTGCTCGACGGCGGTGAGGTCATGGGCGCCGAGGTCGTCGTGGACGGGCAAACCGTGACGCTGACCGCGGACACCTACGTCCTCGCCTGCGGCACCTTCGGCTCGGCCGGCCTGCTGCTGCGCAGCGGCATCGGACCGGCGGACGAGCTGCGCGAGCGCGGCGTACGGCCCGAGGTGGATCTGCCGGGCGTCGGCGCCAACCTGTCCGACCAGCCCGGGGTGTTCGTGCCCCTGACCCCGGCGCCGGACCTCAACGCGGCGCTGGCCGCGCAGGAGAAGGAAGGCGACCTGTACGTCAGCCGGATGCTGATCCGGGCCGCCAGCACGCACTGCCCGGCGGGCGGCTGGGACCTGCACATCCTGCCCTCCGCCGGGGACCCGCTGTTCGGCAGCCTGCCGCCGGGCGAGTACGAGGCCGGCATCGCGGCCTTCCTGATGAAGCCCGCCTCCCGCGGCCGGGTCCGGCTGCGCTCCGCCGACCCCGCCGAACCCCTCGACATCGACCCCGGGTTCCTCACCGACCCGGACGGCCACGACATGGCGGTGCTGCGCGAGGGCCTGGAGATCGTCGAGCGGCTCGCCGCCACCTCGGCGCTCGCCCCGCTGGCCGGCGCCGTGCCCTCCGGGGAGCTGACCGACGCCGAGCTGCGCTCCCGGCTCGGCACGTACTGGCACCCGGTCGGCACCTGTGCCATGGGCCCCGCGGCCGACCCGCTGGCGGTCACCGACGGCGCGGGCCGCGTGCACGGGGTGCCCAACCTCCGCGTCGCCGATGCCTCCGTGCTGCCCTCCGTGCCCGCGGCCAACACCCAGCTCCCGGTACTCGCCGCGGCCGAGCTCTTCGCCGACGCCCTGAAGGAGGCGGTCCGTTGACGGACATATCCACCGATCCCGCCGACCGGGCGCCCGAGGCCCGGCTGATCTACGGCTGCATGGGTCTCGGCGGCGGCTGGGACCGGGCGCCGTACACCGCCGAGGACGTGGACCGCGCCCAGGCCGCCGTGGCGGCGGCGCTGGAGTGCGGGATCACCGTGTTCGACCTCGCGGACATCTACCGGTTCGGCAAGTCGGAGTCGGTGTTCGGCGAGGTGCTCGCCCGGACGCCGGGGCTGCGGGAGCGGATCACCATACAGACCAAGTGCGGGATCCGGCTCGCCGAGGGGGACCGGCCGGGGCTGTACGACCTGCGGGCGGACTCGATCGTCGGGCGGGTCGAGGAGAGCCTCGCGCGGCTGCGCACCGACGTGATCGACACCCTGCTGCTGCACCGCCCCGACCCGCTGACCGGCCCCGACGAGATCGCCGCCGCCCTGCACAAGCTGCACCGGCAGGGGCTGGTACGCCGGTTCGGTGTCTCCAACATGAGCGGCGCGCAGATCGCCCATCTCCAGGCCCGCCTCGAACTCCCGCTGGTGGCAAACCAGTTGGAGATGAGCCTGGACCGGCGCGACTGGGTCGAGGCGGGGGTGCTGCTCAACACCTCCGCGGCCGCCTCAGGCGGCTTTCCCGAGGGCACCCTGGAGGCGTGCGTCGACCGGGGCATCCAGCTCCAGGCGTGGGGCGCGCTGGCCCGGGGCCGGTACACGGGGGACGCCGACAACCCGGTCGCCGGGCTGCTGCGCCGGCTGGCCCGGAGCAAGGACACCACCCCCGAGACGGTCCTGCTGTGGTGGCTGGCCCGCCATCCCGCCGGCCTCGTCCCGGTGATCGGCACCAGCCGCCCCGAACGGATCCGCGCCTGCCAGGACGCGGCACTGCGCGCGCCCGACCTCACGCACGAGGAGTGGTACGAGCTGTGGATCGCGGCGCGGGGCGCGCCGTTGCCCTGACCGAGGCCCTCCCGCCCGACCGCCCGCTCCCGCCCGACCGCCCGCTCCCGCCCGCCGTACCGACCGACGGAGAACTGACCCGTGACAGCGAGCACCACCACCGACCAGGGCCGGCTGACCTCGGCCCGCTTCTACATCACCTTCCGCTGCAACTCGCTCTGCGGCTACTGCAACGTCTGGCAGGACGACAAGTTCAAGGGCTACGAGGAACTCACCCTGGAGCGGGCCCGCCAGATCCTGGACGAGCTGTACGAACTCGGCGTGCGCTACGTCGACTTCACCGGCGGCGAGCCGGTGCTGCACCCGCACATCGACGGCATCGTGCAGTACGCCAAGTCGCTCGGCATGGCCGTGGAGATCACCAGCAACGGCATCCGGTTCGCCCAGCACATCGACGCGATCGTGCCGTACGTCGACACCATGAACGTCTCCCTGGACACCCTGCGGCCCGACCGCTACCGGCAGATCCGCGGGGTGCCCACCCTCGACCGGGCCCTGGACGTCATCCGGAAGGTCATCGCCACCGGCAGCGGCAACCTCAAGCTGATCTGCGTGGTGACCCGGGAGAACGTGGACGAGATACCGGACCTGCTGCGCTTCGCCCACGAGAACCGGATCACCGTCTACTTCTCCGGCATGTTCGAGTACTTCGACGAGCAGGACACCGTCCGCGACACCAACCGGACGGCGCGCAAGCTGAAGCTGATCGAGCAGAACGGCAAGCCGCTCGCCGACGCCGTGGCGGGCCGAGCGGGGCGGATGGACGAGTCGGAGCCGACCGGCGGACCCATCGCCGAGGAGCTGATACGCCTGCTGCACCAGCCGTTCGCCCTGGTCAACCTGCACTTCCGCAAGTACATGGAGACCCTGGACCCGACCGCGCCCACCGACTGCTACGCCAACAAGCGGATCCTGACGGTCGGCCCCGACGGGCGGCTCGTCCTGCCCTGCTACCACGCTTTCGACAACTCGGTCGCCTGGGACCGTCCGCTGCGCGAGCTGGTCGAGGACCCGGAGTTCCTGCGGGTGCGGGACGAGGAGGTGGGCCACCGCTCCGAGTGCCGCAGCTGCACCGTCTTCCCGTACATCGGGCTGTCGTTCAGCCATCGCTTCGACAAGGTGTTCCTCTACCAGGCGCTGTCCGAGGAGATCGCCAAGCTCAAGCGGCAGTTCACCGACCCGCTGTTCCCGCGCCTGACCCTCGACCTCGACCGGCTCCACGCCCGTTACGGGGAGTTGGAGCGGCTGATCGACCAGGTGCTGCCCGCGCCCCGGCCGCCGGAGTCCGCCGACCACTTCTACCGCTTCGAGACCACCGGCACCGGCGTGCGCTCCGAGTTCGCCGCCGGGGAGCAAAGCGTCGCCGAACTGATCGGGGACTACGCGCACGGCGAGTGCTGGGGCATCCAGCGCTCCCCGCACACCTGGGTCCGCCTCCTCTACCGCGCGCTGGTGCCGGCCCTGCGGGAGCTGCTGCCGCAGGAGGCGTACGAGTCGGTGGTGGGCGAGCTGTACGAGGTCCAGCTCGCCTGGTGGTACGCCTACTTGGCGCGCTACTACCGGGGCACCGAGCGGGTCGACGGCACGGCCGCCGAGGAGACCGTCGCCGGGTTCCTCGCCCGCACCGGCGCCCTGCTGCCCGACGCGCCCGGGGCGACCCTCGTCCGCGAGGTACTGCTGCACGCGGGCTGCGTCCTCGGCCTCTCCCCCGAGACCCTGGCCCCGCTGGCCGTGCGCACCCCCTTCCCGGAGGCCGCCCTGATCGCCAAGCATCTGCTGCTGATCGCCCCGGACGCCGAACTCCCCCGCTACGCCGAACTGCTGCCGGACGAGGCCGCCGAGCCCCTGCGCCGCGTGCTCCTCGACCCGGACGCCCCGGACGCCACCCCGGTGGACCCGGAGACGGCCCGCCTCCTGGGCCACGGTCCCCTCCCGGCCGCGGTCGACCGGGCCACCGCGGAGAAGCTGATCGCCGCCGTGACCGCCCTCGCCCCCGAGGACCGCGCCGGCCTCGCCGCCCGCCTCCTCACCCATGAACTGCGCACCCCGCACGCCGTGCGCCGCCGGGGCGCGGAGCTGAGGTCCCGTGCGGTGACCACCGGGTGAACCGAGGGACGGGGGCGGATGCCGGGTCGGGCGCCGGTCAGGCGCCGGGGAAGAGCGGCGAGCCCGCCATGAGGCCCCCGTCCAGGGTCAGGGTCTGGCCGGTGATGTACGCGGCCTTCTCGGAGCCGAGGAAGAGCACGGCCTCGGCCACCTCTTCCGGGGTGCCGGGACGGCGCAGGGGCAGCACGGAGTTCACCGCCGCGCGCGTCCGGTCGTCGCCGGTGGCCCGCTCGTACATCCCGGTCCGGGTGAAGCCGGGGGCCACGGCGTTCACCCGGATGCCGTGCGCGGCGCCTTCGAGGGCGGCCGCCTTGGTGAAGCCGATGACGGCGTGCTTGCTGCCTGCGTAGACGGAGACCTCCGGGTAACCCATCCGGCCGTAGATGGAGCTGACGTTGACGATGCTGCCGCCGCCGCGCTCCTGCATGACGCGGAACTCGTGCTTCATGCTGAGCAGGGTCCCCTTGGCGTTGGTGTCGAAGGTGGCCGCGTAGGCGTCGTCCGTGACGGCGGTGATCGGGGCCATCCGCCCTTCGGTACCGGCGTTGTTGAGGGCGACGTCGATCCTGTCGAAGCGGTCGACGGCCCGGTCGACGAGATCGCGGACGTCGTCCTCCATGCGTACGTCGGCCCGGACGAACAGGGCCCGCGCTCCCATGCCTTCGAGTTCTCCGGCGAGTTCCGCGCCGCGCTCCTCGTGCCGGCCCGAGACCACGACGTCGGCGCCCAGCCGGGCGTAGGCCAGGGCGGTGGCACGCCCGATTCCGCTGAGCGCGCCGGTGATGACGACCACGGGAGCTGGCATGGGTGAGTCCTCTCTGCACGGTGGGCCGTGGCGAAGCATAGGGGTACGAAGAGGACAAATCGCACACACCTCGCGGTCGCCTGACCCGGACAGCGGACACCGGGCCTCCCGGGGCGGCGGGGACGGGAGGGGGCTCGCCCGTGGGGCCCACGAGAAGCGCGAGGTGACCCTGCTGCCCGGCACCCGCGCGCGTCGAGGGCCGGGTCCTCGACGTCACCGACACCGACGCCCTCACCCGGCCGGCGTCACGGGGGGCACACCCCGGTCGAACAGGACCGCCCGCCCACCCTGTGAACCGGCCCGGCGCGGTGGTGATCGCGAACAGGCCGCGGACGCGGCCGTCCACGATCAGCACCCCCTCGCCTCCGAACGCGCCGGCACGGTCGGATTGAGCACCACCGTCGCCGGCCTGCCGGAGGGCGAGCCGTACCACCGCCGCGCCCCGGGCCGGCCGAACCTTCGCACGGAACCTGCGGGGCGTCGGCCGATGTGGTCGCGGGCGGGCTAGCGGCGCACCCTCGGCATGCCCAGGCCGATCCAGGAGATGATCTCGCGTTGGATCTCGTTGTTGCCGCCACCGAAGGTGAAGATGACGGCGGAGCGGTAGCCGCGGGCGGTCCTGACGGCGCACACCGTAGAACGTGTTCCAGAAATCGGGGAGGGTCAGGCCAGCGCCTCCAGGAAGTCGGCGCAGGCGTCGGCGCAGGCCCGGCAGGCGGCCGCGGCCGATTCCGCGCCGGTGTACCCCTCGAAGGCGCGCGCGCATTCGAGGCAGACCCGGTAGCACCAGTCCACCCGGCCCCGCAGCCCCTCCTCGTCCTGCCGGCCCTCCTCGCACAGCATGCGGCAGGTGGCGTCGCACACCTCGGCGCACATGATCCCCAGCCGGCGCACCCGCTCCTGGCGCTCGGGGCCACCGGGATCGACCAGGCCGACCCGCACCGAGCAGGCGCGGGCGCACTCCGCGCACGCCTGGGCACAGGTGAAGCGGTCCTCAAGGAACCGGTAGAGCTGCTGCGGGGATGCCTGCCGGGTCACGGGATGCGGGTTGCCCCGAGGGTGGGCGGCAAACACGGCCGGGCCTCTGACGGCGGGCAAGGTGCCATTTGTTCCGTTTGTTCGATTCATATGGTTATAGGAGGGGTATTCCTGTCCTATGAACACCGCATCGATGCAGCTGGCCGCGCCGAGCGGCCTGATGAGCCTCGTGCTCTTCGTCATCGCCGTCGGGCTCCTGGCACTGCTCGCCGGCGGCTTCTGGCTGACCTCCCGGGTCAAGTACCGCGAGTCCGCTCGCCCGCGTCCCGAGGAGCAGCCCAAGCTGCCCCCGGAGGGCGCGGTGCACGAGGTCCAGGAGAACCGGGACTACCAGGAGGTCCCCAAGACACCCAAGGGCGGCCGTCCGCTCACCCCCTACGAACTGACCAACATGGACTCCAGGCCGAGCGACGACAAGAAGCGTCCGCGGTGGAGCAGCGGGTCCAGCGGGTCCTTCGGGGGCGGAGGGCTCGGCGCTCACTGACGGCCGGCGAGGATCGTCGGCCCGCGTCGGCCCGCGTCGGCCCGCCGTGTGCGCCTATGCCCCGTGCCGGGCAGCGGCGTCCAGGCGGTCGACGCGGGCCACGTTCTCCACGTCCTCCGGGTCCTGGCTGGGTTCGGCCGCGAACCACGCGTCCAGGATCTCCCTCAGCAGCGGTTCCGAGGTCAGGCGCAGGCTCAGCGCGAGGACGTTGGCGTCGTTCCAGCGGCGTGCGCCGTCCGCGGTGGCGGCGTCGGGGCACAGGGCCGCGCGGACGCCGGGCACCTTGTTCGCCGCGATGGAGGCCCCGGTACCGGTCCAGCAGCACACCACCGCCTGGTCGGCCGTCCCCTCGGCCACGTCCCGCGCCGCCGCCTGCGAGCAGACCGCCCACCGCGGGTCGGCGCCCTCGCGCAGCGCGCCGTGCGCGCGCACGTCGTGCCCGCGGCGCCGTAGCTCGCCCACGAGGAGCCGGGCGACGGGTTCGTCCATGTCGGAGGAGACGGAGATCCGCATACCGGGGAGGGTAGCGCCGGGTGGCCGCGGATGGGATGCGCCCGACTCCCTCGGTGGTACGTGATCCGGGTTCCCCGTGTGATCCGGGTTCCCGGGCGGCGCGGGTGACGCGTTCCGCTCACGGCCTGCTCAGCCGCCGGTGGAGGTGTTCGAGGGCGTCGAGGAGCACCGTGCGGTGGTACCAGGCCAGCCAGGCGGCGGCGTCGGTGGCGAGCAGGCCGAGGGCCTCGGCCTGGGTGGAGGTCGGCCGGTGTCCCGCTTCGGGCCAGTGCACGGTGATCAGACCGGCGCAGCAGCCGGCGGAGGACAGGACGGGGACGCATTGCAGGGCCCGGGCGCCCGTCGCCAGCAGGGCGCGCCGGCCGTCCTCGGAGAGCAGCGCGTCGGTGGCCACGTCGGGAATGCCCACGCGGCGGCCACGGGTGCGGGCGACCGCCTCGGCCGTACCGTCGTCGCGGCCGCGGACCAGGTGGTCGAGGTAGGCGTCCGCACCGCCGTACCGGGTCTCCAGGGCGAGCGCGTTGACGGCGGGGTCGACGGACAGCACATGACCGGCCGGGGCGCGGCCGATGGCCAGGGCCTCGCGGAGTACGGCGTCGATCATCTGCCCGCGGTAACGCGGGTCGCGGTCGAGTCGGGCGAGGAAGCGCAGCCGGGGCACGGGCAGCGGGCGGCGGCCGGGGAACCAGGTCGCGCCGTCCGGCGGTCGGGCCACGACGAGGGCGGAGGCGAGGACGCGCAGCGGCACGTTGAACCGCTGGGAGGTCTCGCGCAGGACGCGGAAGGCGCCGCCGGTCTCGGGCAGGGCGTAGCGGGCCATGAGCATGCCCTGGGCCATGCCGATCACCGGGGCGGTGCGGACCCGGGCGCGCAGGGCGCGGACCTCCTGGTGCAGGTCCTGGTACGAGGGCCGGAGCGGGTCGGCCATCTGCGAGCGCCAGGGGGGCAGCTCCTCCACCTGGGCGGCGGCGCGGGCCAGTTCGCGCACGGCCTCGTCCAGGGTGGCGTAGAGCCGGACGCCCGCCAGGCGGGCCAGGTGCACGGCCTCGCGCACGCCCGGCCTGGCCCGGACGATGATCAGGTCGGGGCGGCCGGTGCGAACCCGGGTGGTCTCGCTGAGGGTGCGCAGCACGGCGGCGCCGCCGAGTTGTACATGGGCCATGTCGAGGACGGGCCGCAGCCCGGCGCGGTCCGCCCGTTCCAGATGGCCGCGCAGTTCCTCGGACCAGGCGTGAGCGCCGTGCGCGTCCAGGGTGCCGGACATGCGCAGCAGCAGCGCGCCCTCGGCGGGCAGCCCCTCCACCACGGAGGACTCGATCACGAGGCGGGCTGGTGCGCCCGGCCGCGGCGAGGAGGCTTGCATGGCATCACCCGGTCAGATCGAGTAAGGGCCGGTGTGGCCGCGTCCCGGCCCTGAACCTGACCCTGGACCACCACCTTGCACGGCCGACACCACGGTCTCAACCGGACGCGGCGGGGGTGGGCGGGGTTTCGGGGGGAGCCGACGAGGACGTCCCGGGAAGACCGGGGCCCCGGTGTCCGAGCGGGAGCACGCGGTGCGCCGAAGCGGACGCGCGCGACCGCCTCGGCCGCCCCGGGCAGCAGCCGGCCCCGGTCGGGGCAACCGTTGTACGGCACGTCCGCCATGAGGGTGCCGTCGCGGTCGAACGGCACGGCGGAGACCGTGGTCATCCGGTATCCCCCAACGGCCGGGCATGCCGGTGGCGGACCATGCCGCGCAGCCAGTGCCGTACCGCGAGCGGCGGGATGAGCGCGCTGGTGGCGAGCACCCCGGCGATCTCGCGGGCGGTGCGGGGTCCGGGCAGGATGCGGGCGAGCGCGAACTCGGTGGTGCCCAGCGTCCACAGGCCGGCGCAGACGGCGGCGGCACGGGGGCGGCCGGCCAGGGCGCAGCCGGCCCCGGCGAGCGCGGCGCCGGTGACCAGGAGGTGGCGGGGCAGCCGGCCGCGGGGGGCTTGGGCGCGGGCCCACCAGTCGCGGCCGTGCAGCCGGTTCATCAGCACGTCGTCGGCGTTGCCGCGCTGCGCGGGCAGCGAGGCCCACCAGTGGGCCGGGCGGACCGGGTGCCGGGTGACGCGCCGGCCGCGGACGAGGAACCAGCCCGCCCGCCGGACGCGCAGGGCGAGGTCGGCGTCCTCGCGGAGGACGTGCGGGAAGCGCTCGTCGAAGCCGCCGACGCGGGTGAGCGCGGCGGTGCGGTAGGCCATGTCGGCGGTGGCCCAGGCCGCGTTCTCCATGCCCTTGGTGGTGCGTTCCCAGTCGGTGGGCCGGCGGTCCGGGGGCAGCGGGACCCGCAGCTGCCCCTGGATGCCGCCGATGCACTCGCCCGCCCGCCGCAGGTCCTCGGCGAGGCGCCGGGACCAGTCGGGCAGTACCTGGACGCCGTCGTCGAGGAAGACGGTCCAGGGGGTCTCGACGGTGCGCCAGCCGGCGTTGCGGGCGGCGGCCGGGCCCTTGCCGCCGGTACGCAGGATCCGTACCCGGTCGAGCAGCGGCCCGGCGGCGGTGAGCGGCAGCACGCCCTCGGTCCCGGGCCGGTCGTCCACGACGATCACCTCGTGCGGGGCGTGTCCCCCGGCCTCGGCGAGGGCGCGCAGGCACTCGGCGAGGCAGGGGCGGCCGATCGTCGGGACGACGACGGTGTAGGCGGGCGCGGCGTTCATGCGAAACCCTCCGCCCGGCGGATCGCGGACGGGCCGGGCACCAGCGGGTCCACGGGGGCGGACCCGGAGCGCTCCAGGGCGTCGCGTGGATCGTCCACCACGGGCCGACCGGCCGTGTTCAGGCCGGTGCCGACCACGAGCGGCGGTCCGGTGCGCCGTCCGACGCCGTCGATCACGCGGGCCACCGGGGGCTCCCGGTCGCGGGCGGCGGTCTGGACGCGGGCGGTGCCGTCGACGGGGACGACGGCCGGGGTCCTGGTCCTCCGGTCGACGGCCGCGTCGTGCGCGAACAGCATGTGCGGGCCGGCGCCGAGGAACCCGGCGCCGCCGGTCACGAGGGCGCGCGGCTGGAGAAAGGGTGAGTCACCGGTCATGGGGGGCTTCCTTTTCGTCCTGCGTCCGCGTACGTCGATGTACGTCGATGTCGTCGCGCCGCCGTCGACACCTCGACACCGATGGGCCGATGGGCCGATGCCGAATTCTGTACGGCGATGTCGTCCGCGTCGCGGGAGCGGTCCCGCACGCCCTGCCGCCGGCCCGGCCTCGCGGGCCCGCCGCGCGGGGGAGGTCGGGGCTCGGGTCCCGCTGGTCGGAGGACCGTCCTGATACGGCCGCCGCTGTCTGGACGGCACGGGCGGCCACGTTCCCCTGCCGGCCCGGCTTCACGCGTCGGAGTCGATTGTCCGGTGGGGCCGGGGCCCGCGCGACTCAGGTCACCGAAAGCGCTGGTGGGAGGCCGTACAGGGCGCGTCGGCGTGGGCGCGGGTCGTGTAAGGGCCCTGTCCCGGGGCACCCGGCGCCGCGGCGGGCGGCCGAGTGGCCGTCACGCCGCAGTGGAGGTGACGGACGGACATGGGTCACGGCGGGAACGTCGTACAGGAACTGACCACGGACCACCGCGAGGTGGAGCAGCTCTTCGGCCGTATCGAGGCGCTGCCGCCCGGCTCCCCGCAGCGCAGGGAACTCGCCGACGAGGTCACGATCGAGCCGGTGCGCCACTCGGTCGCCGAGGAGGCGTACCTCTACCCGGCGGTGCGCGAACATCTCGACGGCGGGGACGCCCTCGCGGACAAGGAGATCGAGGACCACGCCCAGGCCGAGCAGATCATGAAGGACCTGGAAGGGCTCCCGCCGGACGATCCCCGGTTCGACACGCTCATGGCCCGGCTGACGAGCGAGATCCGTTCCCATCTGGCGGACGAGGAGCGCGATCTCTTCCCGAAGCTGGAGGCCGCCTGTGCCGCCGACGCCCTGACGGACCTCGGGGACGAGGTGCGCCGGGCGAAGAAGACGGCCCCGACCCGCCCGCACCCCTCGGCGCCGGACACTCCCTGGGCCAACAAGCTGCTGGCCCCGGGCACCGGCCTGGTCGACCGGATGCGGGACGCGCTGTCGGGACGCGGGAAGGTGAGCTGAGGGGAGCAGAGCGGTAAGGGGGCGGGGGTCAGAGCCAGAAGCTCGCCCTCTCCCTCGTCCGCCCCCGCCGCCGCACCACCCGGCACAGCAGACGGAACGCCTGGAAGAGGGTGAGCGGCCACAGCACCGCGAAACACCACAGCAGCGCGGGGTCCGAGGTGCGCACGCCCATGACCGCCGCGAAGGCGGACGCCAGGGCCAGCAGCAGCACCCCGGCCGGCAGCCAGCACCTGAGATGCGCCCGGTCCCCCCGTTCCCGGTGGGCGCCGCCGCCCATCCGGCGGGCGAACCCCCGGTCCTGCCGCAGGTGCGCCTCGATCTCCAGCAGCGCCAGCCGCTCGTACGGCGACAGCCGCAGCCGCTCGCGCCTGTCCCACCTCTCCCTGTCGTCCACGGCGACGGCACCTCCTCCGCGGTCGGCGATCTCCGTCGCTCCGGGTTCCCCGGGCGGGCCGACCGAAGCAGGGCACACGTTCCGCGGCGGTCACGTCACGGAACGTGGCACACGGGGATCTGACGGGCGTTCATGTCGCCCTTCGCGTTCCGCGCGGGGTGAACACATCCGGGACCGCTGTGCGCCAACTCGGCTATCCCGTCCGGCGCTTGAACCACCGCGATGACCCGAGCCCGGGGCGTCGCTTCCGGGGCGCCCCGGCCCTCCCCGGTCCACCGCCCCGCGCCCCCCGGGGTCGTCACGCGGCGAACACCGCGCCATCGGCGGGGTCGAGTTCGCGGACGGCTCGGCGGAGGTGACGGGAGCGCGGCGGGAGACGGTGCACCGGCCGGCCGCCGAGGCGGCGGGGACGGCGGTGGCGAACATCCGTGCGGGCTTCCCTACACCGCGTGTCGTGGTGGTCGGGCACGCCCGCGGGACGCGCGGCGGTCTCCCCTGTTCCGGCGAGGGCGCTGCGGCGCGGGCAGGCGCGCGCGGACGGCGTGGCGGAGGTGTTCCGCTCGGCGCTCGCCGTCCGCCTGGAACGGCTCGGCCGTCGGAGAGGCCGTCACGCTCCTGGCGGACAGCGAGGTCGCCACCCGTTCCGAGGGCGACGCACCACGCGCCGGGACGGCCGAGGGCCTGGACGCGGCGGCCACGCGCCGGCCCGCGTTCGTCGTGGTCGAGCCGCCCCCGCCGGGGTCGGGTGACGCCGGGTGAGCGCGACGGGCGGGGGCCCAGGACGCCCGTCTCCGGGGCCCGTTCGGCCGGTGGCGGCCGGGCGGATTGCGGCAGCGCACATGACCTTCGCGGCCACAAGGCCGATACTAAGGTGCAAGGCTCCGACCACCCACCTGGTCCCACCCGGCCTGAGCAGCGACAACGCCGGCCAGGGACCACCTGCTGAGCTTCCTGGAGACAGGCATGAAGATGTTGATCAACGTGCCGGAGACCGTCGTGGCGGATGCGCTGCGCGGGATGGCTGCCGCTTACCCGGACCTGACGGTGGACGTGGAGAACCGGGTGATCGTCCGCCGGGACGCCCCGGTGCACGGGCAGGTCGCCCTGGTCTCCGGTGGCGGGTCGGGGCACGAGCCGCTGCACGGCGGGTTCGTCGGTCCGGGCATGCTGTCCGCCGCCTGTCCGGGTGAGGTGTTCACCTCGCCGGTGCCGGACCAGATGGTGCGCGCGGCGGCCGCCGTGGACAGCGGCGCCGGGGTGCTGTTCGTCGTGAAGAACTACACCGGCGACGTGCTCAACTTCGACATGGCGGCGGAGCTGGCCGAGGACGAGGGCATCCAGGTCGCCAAGGTGCTGGTGGACGACGACGTGGCGGTCACCGACAGCACCTACACAGCCGGCCGGCGCGGCACCGGGGGGACGCTGTTCGTGGAGAAGATCGCGGGCGCCGCCGCGGCCGAGGGGCGGCCGCTGGAGCAGGTGGAGGCGATGGGCCGCCGGGTGAACGAGAACGCGCGCAGCTTCGGCGTGGCGCTCAGCGCCGTCACGACCCCGGCCAAGGGCAGCCCGACCTTCGATCTCCCGGACGGCGAGCTGGAGTTGGGCATCGGCATCCACGGCGAGCCGGGCCGGGAGCGGCGCCCGATGATGACCTCCGGGGAGATCGCGGACTTCGCGGTGCAGGCGATCCTTGAGGACATGCCCCCGCACAACCCGGTGCTCGTGCTGGTCAACGGCATGGGGGCGACCCCGCTGCTCGAACTCTACGGCTTCAACGCGGAGGTGCAGCGGGTGCTGGCCGAACGCGGAGTCGCCGTGGTCCGCACCCTGGTCGGCAACTACGTCACCTCCCTGGACATGGCGGGCGCCTCGGTGACGCTGTGCCAGGTCGACGAGGAGATGCTGGGCCTGTGGGACGCGCCGGTGCGCACCCCGGCGCTGCGCTGGGGGATGTGATACGTCGGTACAGGTCTCAACGCCCTTACTACGTTTGGAGGTCCAGTGCTCGACGCCGACTTCTTCCGCCGTTGGATGACGGCGGCCGCCGCGTCCGTCGACCGCGAGGCGGAAAGGCTCACCGCCCTCGACGCGGCCATCGGGGACGCCGATCACGGCAGCAACATGCGGCGCGGGTTCACGGCCGTACAGGCGGAGCTGGAGAAGGAGACACCGGGTACCCCGGGTGCCGTGCTGACGCTCGCCGGGCGCCAGTTGATCTCGACGGTCGGCGGCGCCTCGGGGCCGCTGTACGGCACGTTGCTGCGCCGGACCGGCAAGACGCTCGGGGAGGCCCCGGAGGTCAGCGCGGAGCAGCTGGCCGAGGCGCTGAAGACGGGGGTGCAGGGGGTGATGAAGCTCGGCGGGGCGGCCGCCGGCGACAAGACCATGATCGATGCCCTGCTGCCGGCCGTGGACGCACTCGGGGAGGGGTTCGCCGCCGCCCGTGCAGCCGCCGAGCAGGGCGCGGAGGCGACCGTCCCGATGCTGGCCCGCAAGGGCCGGGCGAGTTACCTGGGCGAGCGCAGCATCGGTCACCAGGACCCGGGCGCGACGTCGTCGGCACTGCTGATCGCCGCGCTGGCCGAGACGGCGGAGGGCTGACGTGAACGGCGAGAAGCTGGTCGGGATCGTGCTGGTGTCGCACAGCGCGGAGGTGGCCACCGCGGTCGCCGCGCTGGCCAAGGGGCTCGCGGGCGGGGCCGCCTCGGTGCAGGTGGCCCCGGCGGGCGGCACGGAGGGCGGCGGGCTCGGCACCAGTGCCGAGCTGATCTCCGCCGCGGCGGCCTCCGTCGACCGGGGTGCCGGGGTCGCGGTCCTCACCGACCTCGGCAGCGCCGTACTGACCGTGAAGGCGCTGCTCGCCGAGGGCGATGAACTGCCGGAGGACACACGGCTGGTGGACGCCCCGTTCCTCGAAGGGGCGGTGGCCGCGGTGGTGACGGCCGCCGCGGGCGGGGACCTGGCCGCGGTGGAGGCCGCGGCGGCGGAGGCGTACTCCTACCGCAAGGTGTGACGCGCCGTCAGGACGCCGGGCGGCTGGTCAGTTGGCGGTCACGAACTGCCGGGCCAGCCGCTCCCCCGTCGCCACCGCCTCGTCGTGGTCCTCGATGGGGTACACCTCGGAGTCCTTGAACACGATGTAGGTGACCCCGGAGGGCACCCCGCCGACGCTGGGTCCGGGGCGGATGCCGAGGCCCTGCGCGGTGGCGTAGGAGGCCTCGCCGATGAGGTCGCTCGGGCCGGTGTCGCCGACGACCGCGTACTGCACCCGGTCCTGGTAGACGACGGCGGCGACGGAACCGCCCCGCACGCCGTGCGCGCCGGGGTCCCAGCGGGGGCTCGCGGCCGGTACGACGATGTAGGGCAGCGTCTCCGCGTTCAGCGGCTGCCCGTCGGACTGCCGGTAGGCGGTGCTGGGCGAGTACAGCGGGTCGGCCTCGCTGTTGCAGTGGGCGGAGGCCCGGCCGTCGCAGTCGATGTCGAGGTCGGCCTTCCAGAAGACGGCGCCCTGGGCGCCGCAGACGGGCACGGTCGCGGGGCTGTCCTCGTCGGTGCGGTACCGGCCGTTGGAGATCTCGGCGCAGGTGCCGACCTTGGCCAGCAGGTCCGCGGCGGTGACGGTGCCCTCGGCGTGGCCCGGAGCGGCCTCGGCCGCCCCGGCGGTCTCGGCGGCCGCGCGACGCGGGGTGGCGGGGGCCCCGCCCCGGCTCGGGGCGGTGGCGGTTCTCCTGGGGCCCGCGGCCGCCGCAGGAACGTCTCTGCGGTGGACCGGAGGCGGACCGACGGCGCTCGCGGCGACGGTGGCGCCCTCGCCGGGAACCGCGGGCCGCGCCCCGGGCGGCAGGGCCGCGGCGGCGCCTGGCAGCGTGGCGGGGGCGATCAGGGTGACGCCGGCCGCGGCCAGCGTCAACGTCGGGACACGCACACGCACGATGAGGAACCCTCTCCTCGGGGACATGTCCAGGCCACTGTGGTCCGCGGCCCGGACACCCGTCCGCCCGGGCCACCCCGAAGCGGCCGGATGGAGCACGCTTCTGACAACCCATGAGGTAATAGTTCGGGCATTTGGTCTACACGGCGCATGAACGGGAGGTCGGCCCGAGTGGACAACAGGGGCCGGGGGCCCGGACCCGCCTCGGTCCAGACCCTCCGGCCACCCGCGCCGGCGCGGGTTCGGCGACGACAGCGTTTCCGCGCCACAGGCATGAACTCCCCTGCCCTCGCGAGGAGTTCAGCCGTAGGGACGTTCAGCATACGTAACTTCCGGGCGTGCTCCACAACGGGCCCTTGCCGTGGGCGCACCGACCGGGCCATATTGGTCCGGACCATTGCCGGGCCGTCGACCCGAACCGACCGTGGAGGCAGCACCGTGCGACGTGTTCCCCTTCCGCTCGTGCTGGTCGCCGGAGCCCTGCTGCTCCTGACCTCCTGCGGCCTCGGCCGCGCCGACGACGGCGACGAGGGCCGGATGCCGGGCGCCCCGACCGGGGTCACCGCCCAGGCCGGCAGCGCCACCACCGTGCACGTGATGTGGAACGCGGTGCCGAGCGGCTCCGGCATCCACGCCTACGAGGTGTACCGGGGCGGCAGGAAGGCGGCCGAGGTGCCCGGTACCGAGCGCATGGTGGACGTCGTCGGCCTTGAGCCGTCCACCGCGTACGCCTTCACCGTGCGGGCCCGGGACACCGCGGGGCGCCTCGGACCGCCCAGCCGGGCGGCACGGGCCCGCACCCCCGCCCGGGTCGCCGCCGACCGCTCGGCGCCGACCCGCCCCGGCGCCCCCACCGGGCGCCCCGTCGGCAGCCGGGCCGTCCGGCTCACGTGGGGCGCCTCGCGGGACGACCGGGGCGTGGTGTCGTACGACATCTCCCAGGGCGGGGTCCGGGTCCACAGCGTCGGCGGGGACCGGACCGCAGCCGTGGTCTCTGGGCTGCGTCCCGGCATCCGGTACGTGTTCACGGTGCGGGCCCGGGACGCGGCCGACAACCTCTCCCCCGCCAGTGCGCCGGTGCGCCTCACCACCCCGGGCGGCGACGACGGCCGGGCCACCGCGCCGACCGGCTTCACCGCCGCGACCCACCGCGCGGACGGGGCCTACTACCTGGACCTGGCCTGGGACCCGCCGGACACCGACGGGGTGATCACCGAGTACGCGATCCGGCTCGACGGCACCACGGCGACCTCGCTGGAATGGGGCGGCACCCCGCCGCGCGGCCGGGCCCGCTACAGCTTCTACCTGGGCCGCGCCGCCGGGGAGGAGCACCGGGTACGGCTGCGGGCACGGCTCCCGGACGGCACCTGGGGCGGCTGGTCGGCGGAGCGCGCGGTGACCACGGGGCACTGACGCGCGCGCCCCTGACCACAGGTCGCCGCCCGGCGCATCAGGTGAGGACCCGCCCTGCGCCGGACGTGCGTTTCCGTCACCCGGCCGGAGGCCGTCCGGGTGCGGCGGCCCCCGGGGCCGCGTTGGCTGCTGACCAGGCAGCACGGATGTTCCCCGACCCTGGGCGGCGCATGGGACGTACCGCCGGCCGTGCCGCCGGAGGCCCACCAATGCGCAACTCCATATCTCCGCTCAGCTCCGGTCTGGCCCTGGCGGCCGCCGCCGTGCTCCCGGCCGTGCTCGCGGCGCCCTCGGCCGCGGTCTCCGGCATCTCCGTCAGCACCACGGGGTCCAGTGTCTCGGTGGTCACCAGCGCGTGTACCCAAATCAACGGCAGCTGGGGCACCGCGGCCCTGCTCACCAGCAGCCAGGCGAACTTCGCACAGGGCCGTCAGGTGGCGCTGTCGGGCACCACCATCAGCCAGTCCGCGGCCTGGTCCAAGGTCAGCCCGGGAACGTACACCGTGGTGGTGGTCTGCTCCAGCGGCAGTACGGCGGGCAGCCAGTCGGTGATCGTCTCCGCCGGGTCCGCGCCGACGCTCGCGGCGACCTCCAGGCCGGGGACGACGACCACCCGGCCGGCTCCGAACCAGGGGGTGAACGGCGGACTCGGCGGTGCCGTACGCGACCACGGCCGGCTGACGGTGGGCGTCGGCGCGGCGCTGGTGGGCGCGGGGGTCGTCACGACGGGGTGGTACCTGCGCCGCCGGACGAGGCCGAACCGCTACTGAGGCCGGTCCCCTCCGGGCAGGCCGGTCCCGCCCCGCTCGGCCTCGGGCAGCCGCGCGAACTCGTCGAGGGCGTGGGCGAGCCACTGGGTCCAGAAGGTCTCCAGATCGATGCCCGCCCGCAGCACCAGATGGCGCAGCCGGTCCTCGGGGGCGTCCCGGCCCGGCGGGAAGTCACGCCGCTCGATCTCCTCGTACTCGCCCAACTGCCGCCGGTGCAGCTCAAGATGGCGGCGCAGATCCGCCTCGATGCCGTCCGTGCCGACCACCGCCGAGGCGCGCAGCCGCAGCAGGAGCGTGTCCCGCAGCGGCTTCGGGTCCTGTGCGGCGGCGGCCCAGCGGGCCAGTTCGGCGCGGCCCGCGGGCAGTACCTCGTAGCTCTTCTTCTGCCCACGGGCCGGCTGGGCGGCCGGCAGTGCCCGGATGAGCCCCTCGCCCTCCAGCCTTCCCAGCTCGCGGTAGATCTGCTGGTGCGTCGCGGACCAGAAGTAGCCGATCGACTTGTCGAACCGGCGGGTCAGCTCCAGCCCGGACGACGGCCTTTCCAGCAGGGCGGTGAGGATCGCGTGCGGGAGTGACATGGACTCATCCTAGGGATGCCCCGTACGGGACCTACAGCGCCGCCGCCACCTCGGTGCCCTGCTTGATGGCGCGCTTGGCGTCCAGCTCGGCCGCGACGTCCGCGCCGCCGATGAGATGGACGCTGCGCCCGGCCGCCACCAGCGCCTCGTACAGGTCGCGGCGCGGCTCCTGGCCGGTGCACAGGACGACCGTGTCGACCTCCAGGACCGTGCTCTCCTCGCCGACGGTGATGTGCAGACCCGCGTCGTCGATGCGGTCGTAGCGCACGCCCGGGACCATGGTGACGCCGCGGTGCTTGAGCTCGGTGCGGTGGATCCAGCCGGTGGTCTTGCCGAGCCCGGCGCCGACCTTGGTGGTCTTGCGCTGGAGCAGATGGACCTGGCGGGGCGTGGCCGGGCGGCGGGGCTCGGTGAGGCCGCCGGGCTCGCTGTACTCCATGTCGACGCCCCAGTTGCGGAAGTACGTCTCGGGGTCCTCGCTCGCCTTGTCGCCGCCGTCGGTGAGGAACTCGGCGACGTCGAAGCCGATGCCGCCGGCGCCGAGGACGGCGACGCGGTCGCCGACGGGGGCGCCGTCGCGCAGCACGTCCAGGTAGCCGAGGACGCACGGGTGGTCGACGCCCGGGATGTCGGGGACGCGCGGGGTGACGCCGGTGGCGACGACCACCTCGTCGAAGTCGGCGACGTCCTCGGCGCTCACCCGGGTGTCGAGCCGTACGGTCACGCCGTGGGCGTCGAGCTGGTGGCGGAAGTAGCGCAGGGTCTCGTCGAACTCCTGCTTGCCGGGGACCTTGCGGGCGACGTTGAGCTGGCCGCCGATCTCGCTCGCGGCGTCGAACAGGGTGACGGCGTGGCCGCGTTCGGCGGCGCTGACGGCGCAGGCGAGTCCGGCGGGACCGGCGCCGACGACGGCGACGCGCTTCTTGGTCCGGGTCGGGGCGAGCACCAGCTCGGTCTCGTGGCAGGCGCGCGGGTTGACCAGGCAGGAGGTGAGCTTGCCGCTGAAGGTGTGGTCGAGGCAGGCCTGGTTGCAGCCGATGCAGGTGTTGATGGCCTCGGGGGTGCCGGCGGCGGCCTTGGCGACGAAGTCGGGGTCGGCGAGCATGGGCCGGGCCATGGAGACCATGTCGGCGTAGCCGCCGGCCAGCAACTCCTCGGCCAGCTCGGGGGTGTTGATGCGGTTGGTGGTCACCAGCGGGACGGCCACCTCGCCCATCAGCTTCCTGGTGACCCAGGTGTAGGCGCCGCGCGGCACGGAGGTGGCGATGGTGGGGATGCGGGCCTCGTGCCAGCCGATGCCGGTGTTGATGATCGTGGCGCCGGCGGCCTCGACGGCCTTGGCGAGGGTGACGACCTCCGCGTGGGAGGAGCCGCCGGGGACGAGGTCCAGCATGGACAGCCGGTAGACGATGATGAAGTCCTCGCCGACGGCCTCACGGACCCGGCGGACGATCTCGACCGGGAAGCGCATCCGGTTCTCGTAGGAGCCGCCCCAGCGGTCGGTGCGGTGGTTGGTGCGGGCGGCGATGAACTCGTTGACGAGGTAGCCCTCGGAGCCCATGATCTCGACGCCGTCGTATCCCGCGTGCCGGGCGAGGCGGGCGGCGCGGACGTAGTCCCCGATGGTCCGCTCGACGTCGGCGTCGGACAGCTCGCGGGGCACGAAGGGGCTGATCGGCGCCTGCAGGGGGCTCGGGGCGACGAGGTCCTCGTGGTAGGCGTACCGCCCGAAGTGCAGGATCTGCATCGCGATCCGGCCGCCCTCGCGGTGCACGGCGTCGGTGACGACCCGGTGCCGCTCGGCCTCCGCCTCGGTGGTGAGCATGGCCCCGCCCTCGTACGGCCGCCCCTCCTCGTTCGGCGCGATCCCGCCGGTCACGATGAGCCCGACGCCGCCGCGGGCCCGGGCGGCGTAGAACGCCGCCATCCGCTCGAACCCGCGCTCGGCCTCCTCCAGGCCCACGTGCATGGACCCCATGAGCACCCGGTTCGGCAACGTCGTGAACCCCAGGTCCAGCGGGGTCAGCAAGTGGGGGTAACGGCTCATGTCAGGCCCTCCGTGCACAGATGCGGTCGCATCTTGTTGTAGAGCACCCGAAGCCGTTTATGCAACTAGTTGCACAAGAACCCGGCCAGGACACGACGGCGCCCCGGGCGGCGAAGGGCCGGCCCGGGGCGCCGCGACGGTGTACCGGTCAGCGACTTTCCAGTCGCAGATGCAGGTCTCGCTCCTGGTCACCGGAGGCCGTACAGGTCTCCTGGACGGTGAACATGGAGTCCAGGGTGTGACGGAAGCGGTCCACGGCCCAGTAGCCGCCCTGGACGTCCGCCTGGACGGACGAGCGGAGGTGGACCGGCGGGCAGCCCTGCTGGTGGGCGTCCGCGACGTCGTAATTTCCGAGCCACACCATCGGGCGGGTCTCGTGGAGCTGCCGGGGCACCTCGTCCGCGCCCCGGTCGGATGCGAAGCAGGCACTCAGCGCCTCGAAGACGAGACGCGCGTCCTCCTTGGAGCATCCGCTGATCTCCACCATGACGGTTTCCGGATCAGGCATAGGTACGACTCCCTTCGCGATGTCTGGTGACGCGTACTGCCGAGCGCTGCCGAACAGTGCTGGTCAGCGGCCTCCCCGACGCTTCGAGCGTACTCACTTCCTGTCGGCTCATGCCACAGCATGCCGCCCCGTTACGGGGCGTTCGAGCGAGCCATGAGCGAGCAGAAGAGCCCCGTGACCTGTGTCGACGGGGCCCTTCGGGTTCGCTCGTTCGACAGCCTACGCAGCCTCGCCGGACTCGAAGTCCTGCGCGTCGTCGACGGGCGTAGCCGACTCACTGTCGACGCGGCGCCGGGCTCGCGGGACCAGGCGCGCCGCCTTCTCCGCGATGCCCCGGTCGACGTCCTCCAACAGCTCGGTGTACGTATCCGACGTCAGGGCGATCGTCGAATGCCGAAGCACCTTCTTGACCGCGTGAATGTCACCACCGCCCGCGTGCACGAGCCCCGGCGAGCGCGGCGGTCAGCCACCCGGCCGGGGCCGCGGCGGCGTGGAGGGCGGGGGCGACGGACTCGTGCCGGCCGTAGGCGATGACTGCCGTCAGAGTCACGGCGATCAGCCGGGTGGTGGTCAGGGCGAGCGCGGCCAGGACGGCGGCCGCGACCTGGGCGGCGAGCATGCCGATCAGGGCACGACGGTCGGCGTGCCAGGCCAGGCGCAGAGTGCGGGCAAGGACGGAGGGCAGGCGGCGAGCCGTAGCGGTCAGGCTGAGGCGGTCATCGCGCTGGTCTTCGACGTACCGCATGACCGGCGCGGGGCCGACAGCGGCGGGCAGGGGTTGTACGGTCACGCGTCTGGTGTAGGGGCCCCGCCCGCCCGTCGGCACACCGGTTTCTGCGCTGCCTGCGGTAGAACCGCAGACAGCGCGCTGGAGGTGTCATCTCCGCGCCCCAGCATTCACTCTTTCGAGTGAATGCTGGAAGCGTGGCCGGGAGTGCGGGCCCTGAGTACGAGGCGGCAGCGGCGGCCCGTCATGGCCGTGACCACCACCGTGGCCACGGCCCCTTCGTTACTGCCAGCCGTGCAGGGTCAGGCCGCTGGGCTGGTCGAGGCAGCCGTACAGGCCGGCGGCGGGGTACTCGATGATGTCCTCGGGCAGGTCATGGTCGGCGAACCATTGGAGCGCCAGGCACTTCTCGGGCTCCTTGTTGACGGGCGCTCCTTCCCACTCGGTGGCCACGAAGAAGAATCCGATGCGTTCGGAGCCGTCTTCCTGCCGGTGGTGCACGACGTGCTGGAGCTCCAGACGAGCGGGGTCAACCTGAACGCCGGTCTCCTCGGACAGTTCGCGGGCTGCCCCGGCGGTGAGGGGTTCGCCCTGGTCGAGTTTGCCGGAGGGCAGGTGCCATCGGCCGTGACCGTAGGGGCCGCCGCGCTGGGAGAGGAGGATCTTGTCGCCGTCGCGGAGGAGGACGTGGGTGTCGATGGTGGGCTGTGCCGGCTGTGCGCTCATGGTTCCTGGGGGGTCGGGGTGGTGGCTGGGGGTTCTGACGGTAGCGGGAGGGCGGGGATCGCGTCGGCGATCCGGCGTGCGACCTCCGACGGGGGTATCCCGGTGCTGTCGATCATCAGCACCTTGGCCCCGAGGTCTTCGAGGAGGTTGGCGGCATCCGGGTACAGCTCGACCTCGCGACCGGGTGCTGTGGGGTCGGCCCGGAAGCGGTGGGTGACGCCGGCCTGGGCGATGCGGTCGGCGATCGTGCCGGGAGAGGCGGTGAGGATGACCGCCAGGTCGGGCTGCGGTGCGTAGTCGTTGAGCAGCAGGAGGAAGTCCAGCGGTACGCCGTCGAGTCGCTGGAGGGCGAGCGTCGATGCGATGTACCGGTCGGATATCAGCAGCTCGCCGCGGCCGAGGGCGGGGGCGATGGTGGTCTCGATGTGCCGGTAGCGGGCGGCCGCGACCAGGCAGGCCAGGGCGAGGCCGTGGAGTTGGCCGCCGTGCGAGCGGGTGAAATCCCCGAGGAAGTCCCCGCGGGGCGGCTCGACCGTCCACCGGGCGGTGACGCCGCGCTCGGCCAGGACCGTGCGTAGTTCCCTGATCGTGGTGGACTTGCCCACCCCGCTGGGGCCGTCGATCGAGACGAAGAAGCCCTTGCGGCCTCCGGTCATGCGGCCGTCCCCAGTCCGGTCTGGTGCCGTGCGTGCTGCTCCCGGGTGAGCATCGCGAGCGTGGAACGGACCGTGGGCAGGGGCACGTCGCCGAACTGGATGCCGACGCTGAAGTTGAACTCGTCGCGGCTGCGCATGGATTCGTCGGCGCCGTCCCGGGTGAGGTCGACGTCCCCGTAGGCGAGGAGGTCGTCCGGGTGATAGCCGCCCTCTTCGGTGAGGGTCCTCCACACAGGTGTGCCCGGGTAGGGGCGGAACTCGAAGACGCTGGCGCGGATGTCGCCGGCATGCTGGTCGGAGATGGCCCACAGGTTGCGGATGTGCTGGACGGTCGCGTCGAGGTCCGCTTGAGTCTCGCCGGGAAAGCCGAGGATGAAGTAGCCCTTCACGCCGATGCCGTGGGCGACCAGGCGGCGGGTCACGCGCTCGGTCATCTCGGCGTCGATCCGCTTGTCCATCGCGGCCAGGATGCGGTCGCTGCCCGATTCGATACCGAGGGCGACCTCCCGCAGCCCGTTGGTGACGAGACGGTCCAGGGCGGCGTCGGTGAGCCGGTCGAGGACGTTGATGCGGCCGGTGGCGTCCCAGACGTACCGGTCGCCGATCGTGTGCCGGGTGAAGGTCTCCATCTGCTGGTCGATGACCCGGCCCGCGCCGAGGAACAGGTCGTCGACGAAGCGGAAGGCGGTCACGCCGTACTCGTCGTGCAGTTGGTCGAGTTCGCCGATGATGTTCTCGGGCGAGCGCACGCGGATCGTGACGTCGGGGTTGGCGGAGACGGCGGCGCCGCAGAACGTGCAGTTGTAGGGGCAGCCCCGGCTTCCGACGATGTTGGCCTCCCAGTGCCCCTGGGCACCGATCCCCCCGAGCCACGGCCGTTCGCCGGCCAGGCGGAGGTCCGTGGCCGTCGGCGCGGCCCGGTAGGGGTCCTGGGGCAGGAAGGCCCGGTCGACGTACGGCAGGCTGTCGATGTCGGGGCCCAGCAGTGCCGCGCCGGCCTTGGGGTCGGCGATGCCGGCGGCCCGCGTGCCGAGCAGAGGGTCACGCCACAGGACGCCGGGGAGTGTCCGCCGGTTCTGCTCGTCCTCCAGGAGGGCGGCGACGCGGAGTTCCCCTTCGCCCAGGACGAGGGCGCGCAGGTGGCGCATGCGGGGGTCGGCCAGGACCCGGTCCGGCATGGCCTTGGCGTGGTGACCGCCGGCCATCAGCGCGATCCCGGGATCGAGCCGGGCGGCGATCTGCGCGGCAATCTCGTAGGTGGGCGCGAGGAGATTCAGGGCGGCCCAGCGGGGCGCGGCCTCGTTGACGATCCTCGCGGTCGCCTCGGCACCCAGCCCGTGGGCCTCCGCGTCGAGCACCCCCACGTTGAAGCCGCGCCGCCGGGCGTAGGTGGCGATGTACGCCATGCCCAGCACAGGGAGGGTGTAGTCGTTGGTCCGGGGCCGCAGCGTGTAGTCACGCAGCGGCGCGTTGATGAACAGGGCGTCCAGCGGGTGACGGTCGTCGGCGCCCGCGATCAGCGGTAACTCCTCCATGGGTCCTCCATGTCATCGGGCGTGCGCACCCCAGGTGAGGGTGGCGAGGGTGAGGGTGTGCAGGGCGGTGCGGTCGCCCCCGGCCCAGCCGGTCCACAGCGGACCGAATGCTTTGTCCTTCCTGCCGGGCCAGGGGTAGGAGGGGGCGATCTTGGCGGCCCAGGTGCGCACGGCCAGATCGTCGTGCGGGTAGGTGCTGAAGTCGCCGGTGTAATCGCATGCGGCGGCCGCGGCGGTCCACGGGCCGATGCGGGGGATGCGGATGAGGTCGAGGGCCAGGGCGCCCGCGTCCAACTGCTCCCACTCGCGGTGGTGCCGCTCGTAGTGCGCGGCGGCAGCCAGCAGCGCGGCGCGGTGGAACTTCACCCCGACGCCCGCGAACTGCTCCTCGGCCAGGGTGAGTACGGTGGCCGACGCGGGCGCCACCGCGAGCGCACCGTGCGGGCCTTCTACGGTGGTGCCGTAAGTGCTGCACCAGGTGCGGTACAGCTTGCGGGCCTGGTCGGCGCGGACGACCTGCCGCAGGACCGCCGTGGTGATCGCGTCCCACAGCCACGGGTTCGCCAGGCGCCGGCTGGTGCCGAGCTGGGCGAGCCCGTCACGGAGGGCGGCCGGGGCGGCGGACGGGAGATGCGCGGGGTCGGTACTGACGATCTGAGGCTTCACGTCCTCGGTGCCCTCCACGCACACCAGGTGCAAGCCGTCCCCGTCATGGGACACGACCCAGATACCGGAGGCCGTACGGACGGCGCGCGCGTGCGTGCCGTCCTCGTACGACTGCCAGGCGGGGTGATCGGTGGTCAGAACGCTGCTCATCGGGTGCTCCTCGCGCTGTGCGGTTGTGCTCGCCGTAGCCTCTCGCGTCCCAGCCGCACGACGCGCCAAGACCACGGAATGGGTCAGCCGATGATTGCGTGCTCGACCAGGCAGGGTCCGCAACTCTGTCGCTGAAGCGGTCAGTCCTGATGTGTCATGCCTACTGTCCCCGGTCGGCGGCGCAGCCGGTCAGCTTGGCCAGGAAGGCGGCGTTCGCCGTAACGTCCCAGCCGAGCACCACCGAGTGGTGTGGCAGATCCGCCAGGAGGTGAGCCACCTCCCGGCGGGCCTCCGCGCTGCCGCCGCCGTCGACCCGGGCCAGCCCGAACACGTCCGGGTAGCGGTCCTCCGTCTCCCCGCTCATGAAGTCGCCGTACCCCAGATCCCGTACGACTCCTTCCTCCAGGGCCGGCTCCGCGTCCTGCTCGATCCGGGGGAAGAACAGGGCCGCCGCCTCACCATGCGTCGCCAGGGGGACGCCGAACCAGTCGGGGAACTGGTTCGGCCACACCTGCGTCTTGAGTTCCTTCCCGTCCTCCCACAGCGGCTCCCGGCGGCCGGCGAGCAGGGCCTTCGTCACGCGGACGTCCTGGGTCGGGTGGAGTGCCTCGCCGCGCTCCAGCCGCTCCCGGACGGTGTCGGACCAGCCCAGCCCGTCGAGCAGGCCGAGGCCGAGCGCGGCGGCCGACGGCCACGGCAGCACGTCCACGCCACCGTGGTCGTTCGGACGGACGAACACGCGGTCGTTGGCGAGGAGCCCGAGGCCGCCCCGTGCGGCCAGAGCCAGCGCGGTGGTCGTCTTCCCTGCACCCTTCTGCCCGAAGGTGAGGACGACCCGGCTCTCGTGCACGACCGCGGAGGCATGCAGCACGGCCCACCCGTCCCGGAGCAGTTGCCCGCGCATCACCTCTCGGGCCAGGCGGGCGGTCGCGGTGGCCACCGGCTCGGTCTCACGCCCGTAGATCATCAGGCGCCCCGCTGCGGGCTCGGAACGGTAGGCCAACTCCTCCTTCGGCGAGACGGCGCTGATCACGCCCGCGGCCTCGTCACGGGCCACGAGAAGCTGCGCCTTCGCGTAGGTGGTGCTCGTGTGCACAGCCTCGGTGACCCCCAGCGCTGCGTCCTCGTGGTGCACCGGGGACACGTCCGCGGTGACGACCGAGCCGGCACGGACACTCTCGGCGTCCACCTCCGTGGCCTTCCACCACTGGCCGAAGTACCGGGCCGTCCAGTCCGTGACGGCGCGCTCGGCGGACATGACGGTCACCGAGGCGCCTGCGGCCTCCAGGCGTACAGCGTGCATAGCTACCTTCCTCCTGAGGGGAGCGGTTGGGTCGGGATGTCGCGTACGGCTACGTAAGCCGCGCGGAGCTTCGTGCTGGCGGCCGCCAGCTGACGGACCTCCTGCGGGTCCAGCGGAGGCAGGGACGGGTGTGGTCGTCCGTCCTCGAACCGCAGGGGGATGCCGTAGCAGTCGTCGGCGCCGTGCGGGACGGACAGCTCGGTCGTGCCGTTCTCGATGCCCAGGGCCAGGCGCAGCGTGGACAGCACGGCGCCGGCCGGGCCGCACCGGGTGCGGCTGATGCCCGCGTTGATCCGCCCGGGGCGCCGGGCGAGTTCGTCGCGCACCTCCTGCAGCGGGACAGGGACCGGATTCCCGTTGACGGTGGTGGAGGAGGCGCACACCACGGCTGCGTCTCCGTGCTCGCCGATGACATGGCCGTCGACCCGGTCGAGCGGCACGTCCAGGAGCCGGGCGAGGGTGAGCCGGTAGTGGGCGGAGTCGAGGTTGGAGCCGATCCCGTACACCCGGCGCACGCCGGACACCTCAGCGAACAGCCGTGTCATCAGGTCCACTGGGTTGGTGACCATCAGGACTGTCCCGCGATAGCCGCGCAACCGGGCTGCCAGGGCACGGATGGACGGCGCGTTCGCCTGTGCCCCGCCCATCCGGACGTCCCGGTCACGGGCATTGGTGAACCGGGCCCGCACGGCGATCACGATGGCCGCACAGTGACGTAGGGAGTCGCCCGTCGCCGCTTCCGGCCGGATCGGGGAGCCGAGGGCGCTGCGCATGTCGGCCAGGTCGTCCGTCATCGCAGCGGCCTGCTCCCGGGTTCGGGATGTGACGACGAGCCGATCGGACAGGCCGGCGGTCACCAGCGCACCGCCCACCGCCTGCCCGACCGCTCCGGTGCCGACGACGCCCAGCGCGGCCACCACCGGCGTCATGCGGCCACCTCCTCGGCGCGCGCCAGGGCCAGCTCCCACGCGTCCTTCCGCATCACCTGGCTGGAGAGGGCCGCGCTCGCCTCGTCGACGAAGAAGCACACCGGCACGACCCGGTTGATGAGGGTCTCGCCGAGAGCGGGCAGCGGCAGCGCGGCAGGCGCGGACAGGTAGGTCGACAAGATGTTGACCGTGTCCATCAGCCACAGCGTGAGCACGTTTCGCAGCCACACCGCCCGGTCCTGGGCGGACAGGCCCTGCGCCCGCGATTCCGCGAAGGCGTTGATCCCGGCGACGATGTCGCCGGCAGCCCGCGCCCCCGGCCGATGCGCGGCCAGGAACAGGACGGTGCGGCTGATCAGCTTGGCGACGTCCACCATGGGGCTCGCCCGCAGGAGGCCAGGGTCCAGGAGTACCGGCCGCTCCTCCGGGCCGTCGGGAAACAGGACATGTTCCGGCTTCAGGTCCCCGTACACCAGCGTCGTGCCCTCCGCGTTGGGCAAGGCCATCCGCAGGCTCCGCAGGCGCGCCACACTGCGCCGCACCGTCTCGACCACACCCGCCCGCAGCTCAGCGGGGCAGCGCTCGGCCCCGAGCAGGTTCACGTAGCTGGTTCCGCACAGGCCGTTGAACTTCCGCAGGAACGTGGCCGAGATGCTGCGCTCCCCGATCACTCTTCCGGGAGCGAGCCGGCGGTGGGCCCCTCGCCCGTGGAGCATGCGCAGCTCCGCGAACGGGGCAGCCAGCAACTCCCAGGCATCACACGGCCGCTTGAGCAGCAGATCACCCAGCGACGGGCCCGCGACCGGCTCGGTGAACATCACCCCGTGCCGCAGCCCAGCGACAGCGCACACGCGAGGCCGCCCGATTCTGTCGAGGATCTGCAACTGCTCGGCCTCCCGGGCGATGAGGCTGTCCGGCCGCCGCACGTACTCCTCCTGCGCCCGGCAAATGTCGGGCCAGGGCCCGTGTGTCCCACGCAGCAGCGACACCAGGGATACCCCGAGGAACGACGTCTTCGCGTAGAGGACACGGTCCCCGACACAGACACGGTGCACGTAGCCGGTGACGCTCGGGACATGGCGCACCAGATGCACAGGCTCACCCGGCCATATCTCGGCGGCGGCCCGGTGGATCTGCCCGGCAGCGTGGACGAACAGGTCGACCACGGCAGGCCGGGGGAGTTTCTGCGCTGGTGCGGCATCGACGTTGACGGTCACGAACGCCTCCTTGAACTGGGTGGCGGTCGCCCTGGCCACCTCCGCGGTGGCCAGGGCGCCGTCCCGGCTTGCCGTCGCTGTCCTCTTGGAGAGCAGGCCGGGGCTGGTGGCCCGCCCCGGGCCGGGACCTTCGCAGTGGGTGCGGTGGCCGGGCTGGACCAGAGCAGTCGCATGCCGCGACCGGCCTGGGGCGGGTGTCTGGGCGGGCGGGTCAGGACGTCGAGCGGGCCGGCACCGCGGTGGCCGAGCCCGCGAGCAGCTCCTGCGGCGCGTACACCAGCCGGAAGGCACCGCCGATCGGGTGCTGGTCGAGAACCTCGCGGAGGTCACGATCGGCCTGCTTTTTAACCACGGTCACGGGAATCTCCTTATGGCGTTGAATCCGAAAAGGGACTTGCCGCATGCGTTCCCGCCCGCCCCGGGTAGAAGCGAACGAGGTCGATGGCCTGGTAATAGCCCCCTTCTCTCCTCGTGCTCGCGGAATGGAAAGAGCAGGGCTGAGCAGTCAATTCGAGCGCGGCGTCCTCGCACCGCCGCGTGACCGGAGGGTCACACCGGCGTTAGAAAGGGCCTTGTGTATGAAGCCGTACGACTTCCCTGTTTCCTCCGCGAGGGTACGGATCGATGCACCCTCGATATACCTTTTCAGTAACCACGCCATGGCACGGGCCTTCTGCTCAGGCTTGAGCCAGCGGCGATATTCCGGCCAATCAATCTTCTCTACCTCAGGCACAGTTTCTCTTCTTCAAGGCCGATGGCCTGGTAATGGCCCTACAGCTACGGGCCGAACAACGATGCGGGTCCGTGCCGACTGACAGGCGTCCCGCGGATTGGTTCCGCTCCCCGGCCGCGACTGTGACGTCCGAGCGGCCGGGGAGCGGCCACCCGTCTCCTGGGCCCGTGTTCCAGGGGACGGGGGGCTCATCAGCCCTGTAGGACTACGCCGATGAGGCTGCCGTCCTGGGCAATGGGGTACACGGTCATGTGCGCCCACCCGCTGCGCAGCTCGGCGATACGAGCCCTCGACAGGCCGCGGTGCGCGACGCCCTGCGGCATCGCCTCGGCGACGGTGGTGGTGATGTGCAGGACGCCATCGGGCGTGAGCCAGCGGCGGACGCGATTCATGAAGCGGGGGCTGTCCACGAACTCCATGGACAGCCTGCACACCACGATGTCGACGGGCCCCGGGTTGGGGACGAGGGGCCTGTCAGCGGTGACGTCGTAGAGGTGGAAGTCGAGCAGTTCCCCGACCTGGGGGTGCGTCTCGCGGGCGGCCGTGATGGCGGACAGGCTGAAGTCGGTCCCGGTGACGTCCATCCCCCAGTCGGCCATGTGGGCGCTCAGCCGGCCCCGGCCGCAGCCGATGTCCAGGGCGCGCATGCCGGACCGGGCCGCCGTGCAGACTCGCAGCATCTGCCGCTCTTCGGCGGTGGGCGGTTCGACGGTGTAGCCCGCGTCGTAGAGGCCGTTCCAGTACCCGGCCGTCCGCGTCTCGTGGACCGCAGGGCTCATGCGGCGCCGTCCCCGGACGAAGGGTCAGGCTGGTCGACGGGCATATCCGGCACGGCCGTGGCCGCCCGAGGCCGGCTGATGTCGTCGTGGACGGTAACGCCGAGGAGCACATAGGCGGCAACGTGACCGGCGACAAGAAGCACAGGCGGGATGACGCCTAACAGGGGCAGGGGATGTCTTGCGGACATGACTCTCACAAGGTCAGAGGTGCGGACGAGGCCTCGGCCGTGCACGAGGGGAGCGTGTACGGCCGACGCCAGCTCATGGGGTGTTCGATGCGGGCGCGCTGGACTCACTCGTGCGCGCGAGCAGTGCCTTGTACAGCAGTTCCGGGTCTGCGAGCGCCTGGCCGTCACAGTCCGGGGGAATCAGCCAGAAGAAGCCGGGCGGCGAGGTGCGGTCCAGACGCGGCACGCCGATGTAGTGGATGTACGGGCGTGTCCCTCCCATGCACTCCACGCCGGCCAGGCGCCTGTCGTACGGCCAGTGGCGGTCGGTGCCCGGCGGGACCAGGAAGTAGAGACACGGCCGGTAGGGGTCACACCAGACCGCGCCGGCCCCCACCGCCTTCACCTGGCGGCGTAGTTCCTGCGGGTCGGTGCAGCGGTCGAGGCCACGGCCAAGGGCGGCGTAGGGCGCCCGTACGACGTCCCACACCCGTCCGGCGGTCAGCAGGGCTACACCCTGCTCCGTCCACTCCATGCCCGCCGTGTGCTGCGACTGGGCGGCCTGGAGCATCCACTGCGTCGCCCGCGTCCGCCGCGCCAGGGTCTCCCCGTGCAGCACCGGCGCCAGGGTCGGGGGCTTGTCCAGGGTCACCGCGCAGCACCTGCCTCAGTCGGTGACTCCTCGGAGAGGAAAGCGTGCTGGTCGCGCAGCCACTCCATCAGCGTCGAGGAGCCGGAGGTCTGCGCGCACGTGGTGCGCGAGGTGGTCACGATGCCCCTGGCCTGACCAGTGGTGATGTACGCCCGCGCCTGAGACCAGTTCGTGCGCTGCTCCAGCGGGGTTGCGGTCGGAGTGTGGTCGAAGACCTCACCCACGACCACCCAGTCACGGGCCTCAGCGTGCCGACGCAGGCGCATGGCGATGTCGTCCTGCTCCTGCCCAGGCGGAATACAGGCATAGAGCACTACAGATGCTCGGGCGGGGAAGCCACCGGCTACGTCGGCGAGTGCGCGACGCCTGGAGGTATCACCGGGGGACCTGTTCATGACCGTAACGATGCCGCTACGGACTGTGCAGGTACAGAAAGCAGACGGACGACTATCGGAACTCGTTCAGCTCCAAGTCGTCCGCCTGGCAGCACTGTTGACGACGCAACAGCCTGAAGTCGTCCGCTACGTACCAGTCACCCGGTCACAGAGCCGTCTTCGCCGTCGCCGGGAGAAACTCCCCGGTGCCCGGGGCCACCCCGATCAGCTCCGACACCCGCCGCAGTCGGGCCGTGGATGCGCGGCCGATCTTCTGCACGATGACCCCCGGCAGGGTTTGATGCCGTGCCCAATCCGGGTTGTCGCGGAGCGTTTCCTCCAGCGTGTCCAGCGACTTGTCCCACTGCTGGGCATCGGCGTGGGCCATCGCCTTGTCCATCGCGTATCGGTTCTGCGCGGCCTGCGTCAGCGCCGAGACGTCGTGGATGGAGTCGATGAGCGTCAGGGCCTTGCCGGTCTGCCCGAGCGCAACGTTGATGCCTACGGCCTGAGTTGTGGCGGACACCGGCCCGAAGAGCGTCCCGTGCGCGCGCACTTCCCGGCCCATCCGCGCGCCAGTGGCATGCGACTGGGAGAGGAAGTCAGCAGCCCTGGCCTTGTCGCCCAGCCTGGAGGCGACCACCGCGGCGAAGTTGACGTGGCTGCCGTACGCCGCCAGCTCCTCCGGAGTGGCTTTGGAGAATCGGGGCTCGATGTCCGCTGCCGACTTCTCCGCCAGCCTCAGGGCCTCGGGGAGCCGGGCGTCCCGCAGGTACACCCATGACCGGCCGGAACCCACCAGAGCCACTCGCATGTCGTCTGCTGCCCGCTCGGCAGCATGATGTGCGTGCCCGATCGACGCGTACGCCAGGTCACGGGCGCCCATGAGGTTGGCGACATAACCGGCGAGTCGGTAGGCGTCCGACAACACACCCCACGCAGACGCCTGTTCGCCGTCCGGCCGCTCATGCAAGTGCGTAGCCGCCGCCACGAGGAACGGTGCAATGACTGCACCGGCCTCGATGTACTGGCCCTTCCAGTACAGATCCCAGCACCTGGCCGTCGTCAGCTCCAGGTCGCCCAGAGGCACCGGCTCAACGTCGCCCGGCAGGATGCCGGCGGCAGTGTCGTGCACGGCCCGCGACAGGTCGCGGATCACCATACGGTCGCCCTGCGCCAGCGCACGGCGCGGCGCCTGCTGGCCGAGAACGACGGAGGTGTCGACACCGAGGGCATCGGCGATGGCAAGTAACGTTGGCAGCGACAGGGCCTTGTCCTGCTCCGCTTTCTGGATGGTGACGATGGACAGGCCCGTCATCTCGGCGAGGTCGGCCTGCCGGATTTCCCGACCGCGAAGGACCTTGATCCGCTCACCAGTGGTGTAGTCGCTCCATTGGGGCATACTGGCTCCATTCCTAGCGTCCACTGGGAACGGTACCCCCGTTGGGGGGCCGGAGAGCGCGAAAGCCCCTTACGCACAGATGACGCCGTAAGGGGCCTTCGCATGTCGGCCGCGGCAGCACCTCGCTCCGATGCTGGACCAGCTCCGCGCCCGCCAGGCTCCCCTGGTCGTGCGCGAAGTGCTTGAGAAGGCTATCTAGGGCTCAAGTGGCGTGACGGACTCTGCGATCCACTGGAGGCAGCGCTCCGCGCCCGCGGTGATGGGCGTAGCGATCACCTCCGGGTTGTCCCACGGGTGCTGGTCCAGAAGGAACTTCTCCAGCTCGGAATAGCGGTCGCTGGTGGTGGTGAGCAGAAGCCGCCACTCCTCGCTCACCCCGAACTCGCCGAGATGCCAGAACGCCGATCCCACCGGCCCCACGATCTGGGCTCCCGCAGCAAGGCGGCCCGCCACAGCCCCTTTCGCGAGTTCGGCGGCCTGTTCACGGGCGGGCGTAGCGGTCGACACCTGCACATAGTCAGTCATGGCGCGAGCGTACGAGACGAGCCTCAGCCAGGGGATGCGACTGGTCCCTGTTCGCCATTGATCGCTCCTTCGTGGCCGCGCCGCGCTGCCCGGGGTACCCCGAACGCACCGCGTCCATCCCCCGCCCAGGAAAGCACCGCCCCCTTTCACCCGCACGCGCGGCGCGGGATCAGCCGAGGGAGAACTTGTACGTCTTGCTGTCGGTGAGCACGCAGATGCCCGGCGACACCACGATCACGCGCAGGATGCCGCTGCGCCGGTCGTAGTCGATGCCCTCCACCTCGAAGGACCCGGAGCACGCGCTGCGCAGCGGCAGTTGGCGCAGCGCCGTGACATGCCCGGTCACGTCCCCGGAGCCGCTGGGCGCGGCCGACAGGTCGATCCGGAGCAGCGGCTTGGTCATCCCGAAGAGGCTGCCGTCGGAGTCGTCGGAGGAGCACAGCAGGGTCGTGGGGCCGGAGAAGTCGCAGCCCTGCACGTCGTTCACGGCGTGGTCCAGGTGCACGGCGGCGGCCTGCGGGAGGTTCGCCGAGGGGGACGTGCCGCTGTTCTCGCCGGGCGTCGGGAAGACCAGCAGCCGGTTCATCGTGCCCCATTCGCCCGACAGCATCCACTGCCCGTCCGGCGTGATCGCGACCCAGGAGTTGTTCATGGCCTCGCCGGGGCTCAGCGTGTGCACGTACTCCGACCAGGAACCGTCGGGCGCCTGGACGCGGTACATCTTCGCGTTGCCGGAGTCCTCCTGATAGGGCTCGACGTAGTAGCCCTCGTACGACGCGTCGGGGTCGCCGACGTGGTTCCAGCCGCGGATCGAGTCGCTGATCGGGATCGTGCCGATGCCGGTGTAGCGGTTGGGGCTGCCCGCCGGGACCTCGATCGAGGCCAGCCCCTGGCTCTCGGTCAGCGGGTCGGCGCGGTCGGAGCCGATCTCGGTCCAGGTGCCGGCCGCGGAGGCGGACGTCGGCACGGCGAGGGACAGCGCTGCGGCGAGGGTGACGAGTGAGGCGAGGACTCCGGTGCGGCGTAACCGTGCGGACGCGAGCATGACAACTCCTCGAACGGGCGGTGGGCACTCGAACGGCGCACAGTCTGGCGCGACACGATCGTCATGTACAGGCCAATGCGGCAACATGAACGTGAACTCTCACGGCCGCTACGAACGCGTCGGACCGGCCGCGGAAGCGGTCCCGCGCCCCGGCGGGCGCCCGGTTCGGCGGACGCCCCCGGCCGGGTTGAGAGATGGTGGAGGTTGACGGCGACGGCGTCGGAGAGTCGGATGTGAGCGCGACAGGACCTGGGGAACCGGCACGCGGGGACGGCGTGCCGCACGGACGGGCGGAGGCGGTGCGTGCCATGGGTGCAGCCGGGGCTCCGGCGACGGAGGGCGGCGAGCCGGCCCGCGGGCCCGTGCCGCCGGGTGGCCTGCTCGACGTGCTCGGCGTGGCCTCGGTGGTGCTGGACGCCGAGGGGCGGATCGTGCTGTGGAGCCCCCAGGCCGAGGAGCTGTTCGGCTACACCGCGGCGGAGGCGCTCGGCCAGTACGCCGCCCGGCTGATGGTGCACGAGCGGCACATGCAGCTGGTCGGCAAGCTCTTCTCCGACGTCATGATCACCGGGCACAGCTGGGCCGGCGCCTTCCCGGTCCGGCACAAGGACGGCAGCACCCGTCTGGTGGAGTTCCGCAACATGCGGCTGCTGGACGCCCGCGGCCGGGTGTACGCCCTCGGTCTGGCCGCCGACCAGCCGACCGTACGACGCCTCGAACAGGACGTGGCGCTGTCCGAGCGGATGGTCATGCAGTCCCCGGCGGGGCTCGCCGTGCTGGACACCGAGCTGCGGTTCGTGTCGGTCAACCCCGCCCTGGAGCGGATCAACGGGCGTCCGGCCGCCGAGCACATCGGGCGCCGGATGGCGGAGGTGGTGCCGGAGCTGGACACCGCCCGGCTGGAGGCCGGTGCCCGCCGGGTGCTGGAGACGGGCACGCCGCTCATCGACGACACCATCGTCGGCCGTACGCCCGCCGACCCGGACACGGACCACTACTGGGCGGTGTCGATGTACCGGCTGGACGACGCCACGGGCCATGTGCTGGGGGTGGCGTGCCAGGTGGCCGACATCACCGAGCAGCACCGGGCCTCCGTCGAGGCCGAGGCGGCACGGCGTCGGCTCGCGGTGATCGCCGACGCCTCGACCCGGATCGGGACGACGCTCGAACTGGAGCGCACGGCCCGGGAGTTGGCCGAGGTCGCGGTCCCGGAGCTGGCCGACGTGGCCGCCGTCGACCTGCTGGACGCGGTGGTGGAGGGCCGACCCAGCTCCCTCGGTCCCGCGGAGGCCGCGGTGTTCCGGGCTCTCGCCCTGCGCCCGGAGGACGACTCGGACGCCGTACGGGCCGCCGACCCGCCCGGCCTGATCGCCTGGTACCCGCCCGACCGCCTGGTCACCGAGTGTGTGCGCACGGGTGAGGCGGTGCTGGTGCCGCGGGTGAAGGGCGAGGACCTGCCGCGCATCGCCCGCTCCCCCGAGGCGGCCGTGCTGCTGGAGCGGGCGGGGCTGCACTCGTATCTCGCGGTGCCGCTCATCGCGCGCGGCGAGGTGCTGGGCGCGCTCGACCTCAAACGCACCCGCAACGCGCGGCCGTTCGACACCGACGACGTCCTGCTCGCCCGGGAGCTGGCGGCGCGCGCGGCGGTGCAGATCGACAACGCCCGCTGGTACCAGGACGCCCGCAACACCGCGCTCACCCTCCAGCGCAGCCTGCTGCCGAGCAGTCCGCCGGTGACGACCGGACTCGAAGTGGCCTCGCGCTATCAGCCGGCCGGTGCCACCAGCGAGGTCGGCGGCGACTGGTTCGACGTGATCCCGCTGGAGGGCGGGCGGACCGCGCTGGTGGTCGGGGACGTCATGGGCAGCGGGATCGGGGCGGCCGCGACGATGGGCCGGCTGCGCACGGTGACGGCCACGCTGGCCGCGCTCGGCCTGGACCCGGCGGCGCTGCTGGAGCACCTGGACAAGACCACCTCGGCCCTGGACCACTCCATCGCGACCTGCGTGTACGTCCTCTACGACCCGAGGCTGCGGCAGTGCCGCATCGCCAACGCCGGCCATCTGCCCCCGGCCCGCGTCCGCCCCGGCCGGCCCCCGGAACTCCTCGACCTCCCCACCGGCGTGCCGCTCGGCGTCGGCGGCGTCTCGTTCTCGACCGTCACCGTCGACTTCGCCCCCGGTGACGAACTGGTCCTCTACACCGACGGCCTGGTCGAGACCCGCCACCACTCCCTGGACGAACGCCTGGACATCATGCTGTCCCTGCTGACCGATCCCACCCTCCCCCTCCAGGAGACCTGCGATCTCCTCCTGCGCACGCTCCGCCACCCGGACAACCACGACGACGTGGCGCTGCTCATCGCGCGCGCCAAGGAGTGCTGACCGGGCGGAGGCGCTGACCGTCCGTCAGGGCGGCTTCGTCGTCCCGGCGTCGCGCCGGCGCGCAGGGGCGTCCGGATCGGTGCCGCGCGGCGCGCGCAGTCGTACGCGTCCCCCCTCGGTCACGCGGCGGCCCCGGGGAAGGTGATCACGACGACCGGTCCCGCACCCCGATCACGACATGCGCCGACCACTCCTCCGACACCGCCACGCGCGCGGTCAGCCCCGCCTCGGTGAACGCGGCGACCGCGGCCGGGGCCTGGTGGGCGCCGGTCTCGGAGAGGAGACGGCCGCCGGGGGCGAGCCAGGCGGGGGCTTCGGCGGCGACGCGGCGCAGGACGGCGAGGCCGTCGGGGCCGCCGTCGAGCGCGGTGGGGGGCTCGTGGTCGCGGGCCTCGGCGGGGAGCAGGGGGAGGTCGGAGGTGGGGACGTAGGGCACGTTGGCCGTCAGGAGATCGACACGGCCGCGCAGGTCGGCCGGCAGCGCGGCGCAGAGGTCGCCCTGATGGGCGTGGCCGCCATAGGGGGCGAGGTTGCGGCGGGCGCAGTGGACGGCGGCCGGGTCGATGTCGGCGGCGTGCACCTCCGCCTCGTCCAGCGCGGCGGCGAGGGCCGCGCCGAGCGCGCCGGAGCCGCAGCACAGGTCCACGACGACGGACGCGTCGGGGACCTCGGCCAGCGCCCGGTCCACCAGGAACTCGGTGCGGCGCCGGGGGACGAACACCCCGGGCTCGACGGCGATGCGCAGGCCGTGGAACTCGGCCCAGCCGAGGACGTGTTCGAGCGGCAGCCCGGCCGCGCGCCGGTCCACCATCGAGGACAGTTCGGCGGCGTCACGGGCGGTGGCGAGTATCAACGCGGCCTCGTCCTCGGCGAACACGCACCCGGCGGCACGCAACGCGGAGACAACGGCCGCGGGGGAAAGGGAAGAACGCAAGGGCATGAAGGACGGATGCCTTTCGGGAGCGCGGAACCACAGGGCGCTCCCGCGGTCACCGCTGCCGGTGCACCGCGCCGTCACGAGGAGAGAGCACCCCGGCTGACACAGCGGATATGGGTCTCACCTCCTCGCACTCGGGGCCGCGGACCTCCGCGACCGGACGGTCACCATACCCCAACGGGCCCGGCCGGGTTCGGCCCCCTGACGGCGCGAGTTGTACTCTGCAACCGGAATGCGGACCACCGGAACGCCGCAGGAGGGAGGCCCCATGAGCAGCGCCGAGTCGGCCGTCGAGACGATCCAGCGCGAGATGACGGTCTTCGCCCGCCGGGCCCGCGCCTCGGCCGGCCGGATCCACCCCGAGCTGTCCCTGGTGTCGTACACCCTGCTCGGCCATCTGGAGGAGAGCGGCGGCTGCCGGGCCACCGATCTCGCGGCGCACTACGCCCTGGACAAGTCCACGGTGAGCCGCCAGGTCGCCGCGCTGGAGCGCGCGGGCCTGATCGGGCGCCGCCCGGACCCGGAGGACCACCGGGTCCAGGTGCTCCGGCTGACCGAGGCGGGAGAGGAGATCCTCGCCCGGGTCACCCGCCGCCGCCGGGCCGCCTTCCGGGAGCGGCTCGCCCAGTGGCCGGAGGAGGACCTGGTGCGCTTCGCCGCCTATCTGGAGCGCTACAATGCGGGGGCCGCCGGCGTCGGACCCGGCTGAGCACGCCGTCCGGTCCCGTCCTCGGTCCGTACGGCGATCACCCCACCGGCACCGCCTCGCGCTCGTCCGCCAGCCGCTCCGGCACCCGCGCCGTCAGGAACGAGGTGGTCCGGCGCAGCCTGAAGCCCAGGGACTCGTAGAGCCGGATGGCGTTGGTGTTCCTGGCGCTGGTGTGCAGGAACGGGGTCTCGCCGCGCTCCCGGATGCCGTGCGCGACGGCGAGGATCAGCCGGCCGGCCAGGCCCTGGCCGCGGAACGCGGGGTCGGTGCAGACCGCGCTGATCTCGGTCCAGCCCGGCGGGCGCAGCCGCTCCCCCGCCATGGCGACCAGGGCGCCCCCGCGGCGGATGCCGAGGTAGGTGCCCAGCTCGACGGTGCGCGGCAGGAACGGGCCCGGCCGGGTGCGCCCCACCAGGTCCAGCATCTCGGGCACGTCGGCCGGGCCGAGGCGGACCGCCTCCGCGTCCGGCGCCGCGGCCAGGCCGTCGTCCACGAGCTGGACGCCGCCCATGTGGAAGGTGATCTCCCAGTCCTCGGGGACCTCCCCGCAGTAGCCGTTCAGCGGGACCTCCACGCCGGGGCCCGCGAGCGCGGCGAGGTCGGCCCAGTCGCGCGCCTCCGGCTCGTCGGGCAGCGCCAGCCACGGCGAGACGTCGAGCGGGTAGCGCAGCACCCGGCCGTGCCGCTCGGCGAAGCGGGCGTGCGGGCCGGCGAGGGAGGCGAGGGCGGGGTTGTCGAGGACGTGCTGGACGTCCGTGTGGGGCCGGGGGCCGATCACGCTCACACGGCCACCTCGATCACCGTGCCGGAGCCGTACGCCTCGCGCATCCTCATGCCTCGCCTCTCTCGCTCATCTCGCACCGTTCCCCGGCGCGCCATGGCCGGTACTGAGCGCCAAGGAACGGCCCGCGGCCGGTATTCCCGCCCGGTGGCAGTGTTCATACGCCCGCAACGATCGGGTCCGTGACCGGGCACCGGGCCGGTGACCAGGCACGGAGCACCCACCGCGACAGCGTACGGTTGAAGCATGAACGTCACGCGAGGCTTCACGGGCCGCGCGCGCGAGCACAACCCGGGACTGCCGCCCGGACAGTACGACGCGCGCGAGGACTGGCCCGTCCTGTCCGCCGAGGTCACTCTCGACCTCGCACCCGCCGACTGGACCTTCCGCATCGACGGCCTGGTCGAGCGGCCGCACACGTGGGACTGGGCGGCGGCGCACGCGCTGCCCGCGTCGGCGTACGAGGGCGACATCCACTGTGTCACCGGGTGGTCGAAGTTCGGGGTGCGGTTCGGCGGGGTCTCGCTCGACGCCTTCCTCGACGTCGTACGGCCCGGCGCCGCCGCCACCCACGCGGTCGCCCGCTCCCACACCGGCTACCGGGCGAACCTGCCGCTCGCCGACCTCACCGGCGGCCGGGCCTGGATCGTCTGGGAGTACGACGGCAAGCCGCTGCCGGCCGAGCACGGCGGCCCGGCGCGCCTGGTGGTGCCCCACCTGTACTTCTGGAAGAGCGCCAAGTGGATCGCGGGCATCACGCTCCTCGACCACGACGAGCCGGGCTTCTGGGAGGCCAACGGCTACCACCCGCGCGGCAACCCCTGGCAGGAGCAGCGGTACTCCGGTGACTGAGACGACGACCATGCCCGGCGGCGCGCCCCGGTTCGCGGTGCCCGGCCGGATCGCCGTGAGCGAGCAGGCCGAGTCGGTGTGGCAGACGGCCACGCTGACGGAGATCCGCCCCGAGACCCCGCACGCGGCCACGTTCCGCCTCGCGGTGCCCCGGTGGGCGGGGCACCTGCCCGGCCAGCACCTGATGCTGCGGCTGACCGCCGAGGACGGCTACGCGGCGCAGCGCCACTACTCGATCGCCTCCGCGCCCGACGACTCCGGGCACATCGAGCTGACGCTGGACCGGGTACCGGACGGCGAGGTCTCCGGCTGGTTCCACACCGTGGCCCGGCCCGGCGACACGATCGAGGTGCGCGGTCCGCTCAGCGGCTTCTTCGCCTGGCCCGGCGACCGGCCCGCGCTGCTGCTCGGCGCCGGCTCCGGGGTCGTACCGCTGATGTCGATGATCCGGCACCACCGGGCGCGCGGCCTCGACGTGCCGCTGCGGATGCTGGTGTCCGCGCGCGACCCCGAGGCGTTGATCTACTCCGCCGAACTGGGCGCCGAGACGACTCCCGTGTTCACGCGCGGCGCGCCCGCCGGGGTGCCGGTGGGACGGATGACGGCCGCGCATCTGGCGCCGCTGATGGCCGAGCGGCCGCCCGGCGGGTGGGAGGCGTACGTGTGCGGCTCCAACGGGTTCGCCGAGCACGTCTCCCGGCTGCTGGTCCGGGCCGGCCAGCCGGTGGACCGTATCCGCATCGAACGCTTCGGCTAGGCCACCGACTTCGGCACCTTTTTGGGGCACATGGCTCGAACGTGCCCCAAGTGGGCCGAAACTCGCGGCTCGCCGGGTGGGCCGGGTGCGCCGTACGGGGTACGAGACGGGTGTGGACGCTCGTGCGCGCACACCGGGCGGGTGACGGCGCGGGCGGCCGGTCGGCTTCGGCGAGGAGGCGGACATGCGGACCCGGGTGCGTGGCTGGCGCTGGCGGCGCAATCCGCTGCGGCGCCGCTGTGACGTCGTCGAGGCGTGGACGGTGCTGGTCGTCGCCGTACTGCTGTCCGTGGTGGCGCCCCTGGTCGGGGTGGCCGCGGGCCTGCACGCGCAGGACCGGGCCGCGGCCGTCGCGGCGGCGCAGCGGGCCACGCGCCACGAGGTGCGGGCCACGGTGTCCGACGGGCCGCCGTCCGCCTTCCGGAGCGCGCGCGGGCACCCCTATCGCGCCGAGGTCCGCTGGACCGAGCCCGGCAGGGGGACCAGGACCACCTGGGCGCGGGTACCGGCCGGAACCAGGGCCGGTGCGACGGTCTCCGTGTGGGTCGACTCGCGGGGCCGTGCCGTCGCCGCGCCGCCGGCCGGATCGGCGGTCGTCCGGCACGCGGTGACCGTCGGGGTGTGCGCGGCGGCCTGCGCCGGGGGCGTGGTGTTCCTCGGCCATACCGTCGCCCGCGGGATCGCGCTGCGCCGCCGGCTCGCCGAGTGGGAACGGGAGTGGGCCCGCACCGGACCGCGGTGGACCCAGCCGAGGGCGTGAACAACCGCGTCCCGGACCATGGTCCGCCGGGGCATGGCCTCGTACGGTGGCTCCCTCACCCTTCTCCCCCGGCAAAGGCGGTGGCCGATGGCCCTGTTCGACCTGCCCCTGTCCGAACTCCGCGGCTACCGCGGCGAGTCCACCGAACCCGAGGACTTCGACGCCTTCTGGGACCGCACCCTGGACGAGGCGCGCGCCCACGCGCTGGACGTCCGTTTCGAGCCGGTGGAGACCGGTCTGACCACGGTCGAGGTGTACGACGTGACGTTCGCCGGGTTCGGCGGGCACCCCGTCAAGGGCTGGCTGCGGCTGCCGGCCGGCGCCACCGGACCCCTGCCGCTGGTCGTGGAGTTCGTCGGGTACGGCGGCGGGCGCGGGCTGCCGCACGAGAACCTGCTGTGGGCGTCGACGGGCCGGGCGCACTTCGTGATGGACACCCGGGGGCAGGGCAGCGTCTGGGGCGGCGGGGGCGGCACCGCCGACCCGGTGGGCTCCGGGCCCGCCTACCCAGGCTTCCTCACCCGGGGCATCGACGCGCCCGAGAACCACTACTACCGCCGGGTGTTCACGGATGCCGTGCGCGCGGTCGAGGCGGCCCGCGCCCATCCGCTGACCGACGCGGCGCGCACGGTGGCGCTCGGCCACAGCCAGGGCGGCGGCATCACCCTCGCCGTCGGCGCCCTGGTTCCCGACCTGGTCGCGGTGGCGCCGGACGTGCCGTTCCTGTGCGACTTCCCGCGCGCGGTCACCCTCACGGACCGCCACCCCTACCGCGAGGTCGGCCTGTTCCTGAGGACCCACCGGGGCCGAACCGGCCAGGCGCTGCACACCCTCTCCTACTTCGACGGCGTGCACTTCGCGGCCCGCGGCAGGATGCCGGCCCTGTTCTCGACGGCCCTGGAGGACGAGACCTGCCCGCCGTCGACCGTGTTCGCGGCGTTCAACTCCTGGGCGCACGAGGACAAGGCGATCGAGGTGTACGAGTTCAACGACCACGAGGGCGGCGGCCCCTTCCACGAGGCGGCGAAGCTGCGCTGGCTGCGGTCGTACGCCTGAGATCACCTCTTCCTCCGGGCCCGACCGGTCGGTATGTTCGGGGTGCCCGGCCCGGGGCCGACGCGGGCCGGGCTTTCCCACGACCCCGGAGGGCCCATGTCAGCCACGCGCCACGCCCCGCAGACCCCGCCGGCACCGCGGGCGGTCCGGGTCCACGGGCACTGCGATCCCCGGTTCGCCGCCGTGCGCGAGGCGTTCGAGGAGAACTTCCGTGCGCGGCGCGAACTCGGGGCGGCGGTGGCGGTCACCCTCGACGGGGAGACGGTGGTGGACCTGTGGGGCGGCTGGGCGGACGCGGCCCGCACCCGGGCCTGGGAGCGGGACACGCTGGTGAACGTGTGGTCGACCACCAAGGGACCGGTGGCGCTGTGCGCGCATCTGCTCGTGGACCGGGGCCTGCTCGACCTGGACGCGCCGGTGGCCCGCTACTGGCCCCGGTTCGCGGCGGCCGGCAAGGAGAAGGTGCTGGTGCGGCATCTGCTGTCGCACCGTGCCGGGCTGCCGGGACTGCGCGAGCCGCACTCCCTGCGCGATCTGTACGACTGGGAGTTGACCACCGCGCGGCTCGCGGCCACCGAGCCGTGGTGGGAGCCGGGCACCCGGTCCGGGTACCACGCGGTGACGTACGGCTTCCTGGTCGGCGAGGTCGTACGGCGGATCACCGGGCTCAAGCCGGGGGCCTTCCTGGAGCGGGAGGTGACCGGACCGCTCGGCATCGACTTCAGCGTGGGCCTGCCGGTCGAGAAGTACGGCCGGGCCGCCGAGCTGACGCGCGCCCCGGCCGCCTCGGACGACGAGCCTTCGCCCACCTTCCGCCACCTGACCCGGATCACGCTCGCGGCGATGGCCAACCCCGCGATCGGCACGGCGCACGCGAACACGCCCGAGTGGCGGGCCGCGGAGGTCCCGGCGGGCAACGGGCACGGCACCGCGCGGGCGGTCGCGGAGCTGTACGGCGTCTTCGCCGGGCGGGGCTCCTTCGGCGGGCGCCGGGTGCTGTCGCCCGAGGCGGCGGAGCGGGTACGCGAGGGGCAGGGCAGCTGCGTCGACCTGGTGCTCGGGGCAGGGCTCGGGGGCGAGAGCGAGCTCGGGCTCGGCCTGTGGCTCAGCGGGCCGCAGGGCGCGTACGGGCCCAATCCGCGGGCGTTCGGTCATGACGGCTTCGGCGGTTCGTGCGGGCTCGCGGATCCGGAGGCGGGCGTGTCGCTGGGCTACGTCATGAACGGGATGGGGCCGCGCATCATGGACGATCCCCGGAAGATGGCGCTGATCGACGCCCTCTACAGCGCGCTGTGATCACCGGCCTCGGCTCAACCCGCCTGCGGCGGACCGCACTTGCGGGCCACCACCAGCCGGACCCGCGGGCTGCCGTCGGCGCGCCGCCCGAACTCGGGCAGGGCGTGCAGGTCGGTCGTGAACCCGGCGCGGTTCAGCTCGGCCAGCACCCTGCCGAGCCGGAAGGCGCGGTAGTACATGACGAACCGCGGCCGCCACAGGGCGTTGCGGACCCGCATCGCCGCGTCGAAGCCGAGCAGGAGCCAGAACGCGGGACGGTTCGCGCGGGGCGGGGCGAGCACCGGGAAGGCGAAGCTGCCGCCGGGCCGCAGCGCCGCGTGGACCTGGGCGAACAGGCCCGGCAGCTCGCGGGGCAGGAAGTGGCCGAACGCCCCGAAGCTGACGACGAGGTCGAAGGCCGCGGCGAACGGCAGGGCGCGTGCGTCGCCGCGCACCCAGGCGACGGCCGGCCCGCCCTCGGGCCGGGCCCGGCGCCGGGCCACATCGAGCATTCCCGCGCTGAAGTCGACGCCCACGGCGCTGCGCCGGCACAGCCGCGCCAGCGCCTCCGTGCCGGCACCGGTCCCGCAGCACAGGTCGAGGCCGTCCGCGAACGGGCCCAGCGGGTCCAGCGCCCGCGCGACGGCGTCGAGGATGCCGTCGGGGGTGCGGAAGGGCGTGTGGTCGAACTTCGGCGCGAGCAGGTCGTATCCGTGCTCGACGGACGACAGCGCCTGGACGGCGAGTTCGCGCAGCGAGGGGCCTTCGGGTCCGAACATGTCCGTCAGCCCGTCAACTCTCGTACCCGTTGATCAGTTTCATCCGCACCGACCCAACCTACAGGGGTGATCCGATGCACGCGTTCCGTTCGGCAGTCGAGGCCGGGGACCTGGACGCCGTGGAGGCGCTGCTGGCCGAGGACGTCGTCTTCACCAGTCCCGTCGTCTTCAAACCGTATACGGGCAAGGCCATCACCGCCGCGATCCTGCGCGCGGTCTCCCAGGTCTTCGAGGACTTCCGGTACGTCCGCGAGTTCGGCGCCCCGGACTCCCCCGACCACGCGCTGGTCTTCACCGCCCGTGTGGGCGGACGGGAACTGACCGGCTGCGACTTCCTGCACGTCGACGCGGACGGGCTGATCGACGACCTGATGGTCATGGTCCGTCCCCTGTCGGGCGCGCACGCCCTCGCCGAGGCGATGGGCGCGCGCTTCGAGCAGATCGCCGAGGAGGCGCGGGCGCGTTCGTGACCCACGGCTTCTTCCCGCCCCGCCCGCGCCCGTCGACGGTGGTCCGCCGGGCCGGGGCGGGGCGGGAAGCCCGGGGCTCCGGGAATACCCCCGTACGCCGCCTTGTTGACCCGATACAACGCACGGGTATAGTGCGAGCAGCGCATGTGCGTGCCCCTCGTACCGGCACCGATGCCGCCGCATTCTCTCCCAGCCCCTCGGCCGAGTCTTCCGAACGGCCCCGGGCTTCTTCCCAGCACCTCGTGACCAGGGCTTCTCGCCGCCGTGTCCGGGGTGTCGTTCCGCCGCCCGGAGGCAGGTCGTATCCGCCTCCCCCTCGCGGCCGTTCCCCTCCCTCGCTCTCTCCACCACTCCCCGTCCGCGAAAGGACGACACTCCATGACCACCACGATCGAACACCCTCCGGTGACCAGCCAGGCCCCGGCCGCCCGGCTCGTCTCCGGTGTCCTCGACATCGACGCGCACGGTAAGGGGCACCTGAGGCCCGCCGGGCTCCTTCCCACCCCCGCCGATCCCCAGGTGCCGGCCACGCTGATCCGCGGGTACGGGCTGCGCAAGGGCGACCTGGTCGAGGGCGTGAAGGGCGCGCAGCGCGGGCTGACCGAGGTCGCCCGGATCGAGGGCCGCGCGCCCGGGGCCCCCGGGGCCCGGCGGCACTTCCGCGACCTCACACCGCTCCACCCGCGCCGCCGGCTGCGCCTGGAACACCCGGACGCCGGACTGGCCGGCCGCCTGACCGATCTCTTCGCGCCGGTCGGCAAGGGCCAGCGCGGCCTCCTCGTGGCCCCGCCGAAGAGCGGCAAGACGGTGCTGCTGAGGCAGCTGGCCGCGGCCGTCGCCGGGAACCACCCGGAGTGCCGGCTCATGGTCCTGCTGCTGGACGAGCGCCCCGAGGAGGTCACCGAGATGCGCCGCACGGTGCACGGCGAGGTGTACGCCTCCACCTTCGACCGCACCGCCAGGGAGCACGTCGCCCTCGCCGAACTCGTCATCGAACGGGCCAAGCGCCTGGTCGAGGCGGGCGAGGACGTCGTCGTCCTGCTGGACTCGCTGACCCGGCTGTGCCGGGCTCACAACAACGCCGCCGGCGCGGGCGGCCGTACCCTCAGCGGCGGTGTCGACGCGGGCGCGCTGATCGGCCCCAAGCGGTTCTTCGGCGCCGCCCGTGAAGTCGAGGAGGGCGGCTCGCTCACCATCCTGGCCACCGCCCTCGTGGACACCGGATCGCGGGCCGACGGCTACTTCTTCGAGGAGCTGAAGAGCACCGGCAACATGGAGCTGCGCCTGGACCGGGAGCTGGCCGGGCGGCGTGTCTTCCCCGCCGTGGACCTCGAAGGCTCCGGCACCCGGCGCGAGGAACTGCTGCTCACCCCGGCCGAGTTGAGCGCCGTACGCCGGCTGCGTCGCGCCCTGGGCTCCCGCGAGGGCGGGCCGGCCGGGCTGGAGACCCTGCTGGAGCGGATGCGGCGCACCCCCGGCAACGCGGCCTTCCTGCGGCAGGTCCTGCCGACGCTGCCCGCGAGCTGACGACGCGGCCGAGTGCGGCATCCGGGTTGCTCCGCCGGCCCGGACGGCGCGGCCGGCGCGCGGACTTCACTCCCATTCGTACGTTGATCATATGATCACCAGATTCAGATATCGGGCGGTCGTCCCCGCCTGTTCCCTGTGCGTGGCGGGCCTGCTGGCGTGCACGCCGGCCGTGGCCACCGCCGCGTCGGCCGCCGGGCACCACCGCGGCACGGTCTGGCCGCGCGGCGGAGAACCCGCGCCCCCCGCGCCCCGGGCGGCCGTCCCGGCCCCGTCCCTCCTCTACCGCTCCGGCGTCCAGGTGCGCCCGCGCCGGGGCGCCCCCGATCTGCCGGACGTCTCCGCGCTGTCCTGGCTGGTCGCCGACGCGAGCAGCGGGCAGGTGCTGGCCGCGAGCGAGGCGCACCGTCCGCTGCCGCCGGCCAGCACCCTGAAGACCCTGTTCGCCCTCACCGTGCTGCCGAAACTGCCCAGCGGGATGCAGCACACCGTGCGCTACCGGGAGCTGGCCGACGTCGCCGAGGGCAGCAGCCTCGTCGGGGTGGAGGAGGGTCACCGCTACCAGGTGGCGGACCTGTGGCGGGGGGTCTTCCTCAGCTCGGGCAACGACGCCGTGCACGTGCTGGCCTCCCTGAACGGCGGCTGGGAGACCACCGCCAGGCGGATGCAGACCAACGCCCGCGCCCTGGGCGCCCTGGACACCCGGGTGCTGTCCCCGGACGGCTACGACGCCCCCGGACAGGTGTCCTCCGCCTACGACCTCGCGGTCTTCGGCCGGGAGGGCCTGCGCAACCCCGACTTCGCGAAGTACTGCTCCACCGCCCAGGCCGAGTTCCCGGGCGACGGGTCGCCGTACGCCATCGAGAACACCAACCGGCTACTCACCGGCGAAGACGGTGTGGCGCCGTACCCGGGCCTGATCGGCATCAAGAACGGCTACACCAGCAACGCGGGCAACACGCTCGTGGCCGCCGCCCGCCGGGGCGGCCGCACCCTTGAGGTGACCGTGATGAATCCGCAGGCCGGCGACGGGTTCGCGGTGTACGAGGAGGCGCGCGCGCTGCTCGACTGGGGCTTCGCGGCGGACGGTCAGGTGGATCCGGTCGGCTCGCTGGACGGGCTGCGCCCCAAGTTCCGGCCGGCCGCCTCGGCCGCGCCGGTGGCGGCGGCCACGTCCGGGGCGCCGGACGTGGACTGGTCCGGCACCGCCGTCGGGGTGGGACTGGCCGGACTGGGGGCGGGCGCGATGGCACTGGTGCTGCGGGCCAGGGGCAGGGCCGCACGGCGCTGACCGATCGGCAGGCCGAGCAGCAGGCCCAGGGTGATCCAGGTGTAGAGGTTGCTGCCGAGGAAGCCGTCGACGCCCGAGGCGTCGTCGAACCAGAGCCAGACCACGCTGGTGCACAGCACCGCGTACAGCGCGCCCGCGACGCGCCGGTGCCCGCTGCGCAGCAGGACCGCGAAGGAGGGCAGCAGCCATACCAGGTGATGCACCCAGGTGATCGGGCTGACGAGGCAGGCGGTCGCCCCGGTGAGGGCGAAGGCCGCCGTCCAGTCGCCGGCCAGCGCCGCCCGGCGGGTCCGCCACGCCCACACGCACAGGGTCAGCAGCACCGCGGTCGCCCACAGCGGGCGCCCGGTCTCGCCGAGCCGGGCCAGCATGCCCTGGAGCGACTGGTTGGAGACGTAGTCGAGGCGGCCCACCCGGCCGGTGTCCCACAGCGCCCGGGTCCAGTAGAACCGGGAGGCCGCGGGGTCCACCCAGGCGGCGAGCGCGGTCACGGCGACGGCCACGGCGGTCGCGTGCGCCGCGGCCCGGCGCCGCCCGGCGAGCAGCAGCAGCAGCCCGATGAACAGGGCGGGCGTCAGCTTGATGGCGGCGGCGAGCCCGATCCCGGCGCCCGCCCAGCGGCCCCGGCCGCTCGCCAGCAGCCAGGCGTCGGTGAGCACGAGGGCCAGGAGTACGACGTTGACCTGCCCGAAGCTGAAGGTGTCCCGCAGCGGTTCGAACAGCGCCAGCGCGCACAGGGCGAGCGCCCAGCGGTACCAGCCGTACCGCCGCCAGTGGTCGCCGGCCAGGATGCGCAGGACGACGCCGAGCGCGGCCGCGTTCACCACCAGGGAGGCGGCGATCGCGGTGTTCCGGCCCAGCACGGCCAGCGGCAGCATGAGCACCGCGGCGAACGGCGGATAGGTGAAGCCGTACTGCGTGCCCGGCACCCGGTAGTCGTAGATCAGGCCGCCGTGGTGCACCCAGGTGTGCACGGTGCCGTAGTAGACGCGCAGGTCGAAGAAGCCGCGCAGCAGCGGCACGGTCGCGGTGAACGCGGTCACGGCGGCGGCGAGGGCGAGGACCAGCAGCAGCCGGCCACGCTCGGTGCGCGGGCCGGTCATGCGGCGCGCCCCGGAGCCGGGGACGCGGCGGGTGCCTGGGCCGCCTGGTGGGCCTGCCACAGCACGACCATGCCGAGCACCCCGCCGCAGACGGCGAGCACCAGCTGGCCCGCGTCGGCGGGGCCGCCGCTGGGCAGGACGGCGAGGGCGAGCACCCCGGCGAGGGCCGCGACCCGGTGGCGTACCGAGGTGGCGGGCGCGGCGGCGGCGATCAGGAACAGGCCCCACAGCACGTACCAGGGGCGGATCGCCGGGCCGAACACGGCGACGACGAGCAGGCTCAGGCCCAGCGCGTAGACCGGCCTGAGGCGCATTCGCATCCATATCAGCAGGATCGCGACGGCGGTGGCCACGAGACCCACGATATGCCAGACCGGGACGGCCAGCGGGGCGAGACCGCTGCCGAGGCGGTCGAGCAGGGCGCCGGTGGCCCGGCCGAGCAGGCTGGTCAGCGCCCAGTTCTGCGGGGACACGGGGGTGCCGAGGGCGCCGATCCAGCCGTACCCGGTGCCGGCCAGGGCCGTGGCGGCGACAGCGGTCGCGGCGGAGGCGGCCGCGGTGGTCAGGGCGGCGGGCAGGGGACGGCGGCCGGCGCGGGCCTGGAGCGCCACCACGGCGAGCAGCCCGAGCCCGGCGGGCGCCTTGACCAGGGCCGCGAGGGTGACGAGTGCGGCGGCGAGGGCGCCGAGGGCGGGCCTGCGGTCGCGCGCGGCGACCAGCCCGAGGCCGAGCAGCCCGAGCATCAGCGCGTCGTTGTGGGCGCCCGCGACGAGGTGGAGCAGCACCAGCGGGTTGAGGGCGCCGAGCCAGAGCGCGGCGGCCGGGTCGGCGCCGCTGTGCCGGGCCAGGCGGGGCAGCGCGAACGCCATCAGGGCCACGCCCAGCAGCGCGACCATGCGCATGCCGAGCAGGCCCGCGGGCAGTTCGCCCCGGGTGAGGCCGGACAGCGCGGAGGCGAGGCCCAGGAAGGCCGGCCCGTACGGCGCTCCGGTGTGCTGCCACATGGGGGCGACCTGGTCGGCGAGCGGGCCGCCGAGGGCCGCGGGACCCTGGGTGTACACGTCCATGTGCGCGTCGGCCATGGCGCCCTGCGCCAGGTAGCTGTAGACGTCCCGGCTGAACAGCGGCGGGGCGAGCACCAAGGGGGCGGCCCAGACCGCCAGTACGAGGAGGAGGGCCCGCGGGGTGGGCGGCTGCGGGCCGCGCACCAGCCGGCCGAGGAGCACCCAGGCGGCTGTCAGGAGGACGACGCCGAAGTACACCCCGACCAGTCCGGTGGCCGCCTGGGCCGAGGCGGGGGACAGCAGGTTCTCGACGGGCAGGGCACCGGCCGTCTCCCCGCCCAGCGCGAGGGAGGCGGTGCCGGCCAGGCCGAGCAGCCGGCAGCGACGCAGATCGAAGGGGAATGCCATGGCCAACACCGGCTCAGCGTGTCGACGCCGGATGGCCGCGAGGCGACGACTGCCCGTCCGGGCGGGAGCGGACGTGTGGCCGGTGCGTGGTGGCGGAGGGGGCGGGAGGTGACGGGCCGGTGCGCGGCGGATGCCGGGCCGGTGCCCTCAGAACACCGACAGCCCGGTCAGGGTCGTGAAGCGGTCCAGCGCCGCCACGCCCGCCACCGAGTTGCCGCGCTCGTCCAGGCCCGGACTCCACACGCACAGCGTGCAGCGGCCCGGCACGACGGCGATGATCCCGCCGCCGACGCCGCTCTTGCCGGGCAGCCCGACCCGGTAGGCGAAGTCCCCGGCCGCGTCGTACGTGCCGCAGGTCAGCATCACCGCGTTGACCTGCTTGGCCTGGCTGCGGCTGAGCAGGCGGCTGCCGTCGGCGCGGACGCCGTGCCGGGCGAGGAAGCCGGTGGCGAGGGCGAGGTCGGCGCACGAGGCGGCGACGGAGCACTGGCGGAAGTACTGGTCGAGCAGGACCGGCACCGCGTTGTCGATGTTGCCGTACGACGCCATGAAGTGGGCGAGCGCGGCGTTGCGGTCGCCGTGCGCGGTCTCGGAGGCGGCGACCTCCCGGTCGAAGTCCAGCGCGGGGTTTCCGCTCTCGGCGCGCAGGAAGGCGAGCAGTTCGCCGGCCGCGTCCCCGGTACGGGTCTGGAGGCGGTCGGTGACGACGAGGGCGCCCGCGTTGATGAACGGGTTGCGCGGGATGCCGTTCTCGTACTCCAGCTGCACCAGGGAGTTGAACGGGTTGCCGGAGGGCTCGCGGCCGACGTGCTCCCAGAGTTCGTCGCCCTCGCGGGCGAGGTCCAGGGCGAGGGTGAACACCTTGGTGATGGACTGGGCGGAGAACGGCTGCCGCCACTCCCCCACTCCGTACACCGTGCCGTCCGGCTCGGCGACGGCCATGCCGAAGCTGCGGGGGTCGCGGGCGGCGAGCGCGGGGATGTAGTCGGCGGCGCGTCCCCGGCCCGGTGTGTGCTCCAGCTCCTCGGCTATGCGCTCCAGGACCGGCAGGAAGGTGCGGGACGACGTCGTTGTCATGATCACCATTGTGCCTCCGTACCGTTTAGGGAGCCCACTCGCCCGTGCCCGGTGATGCCCGCTCGCCGCAGGTCAGGCAGCTGGTGCCCCGCTGCCCGCGACGATCTCGGGGCGCAGCAGCCCGGCCAGTGTCTCGGCGGGCAACAGCCCCTTCTCCAGGACCAGTTCGGCGACCCCGCGGCCGGTGGAGAGGGCCTCCTTCGCGATCTCGGTGGCCGCCGTGTAGCCGATGTGCGGGTTGAGCGCGGTGACCAGTCCGATGGAGTTCTCCACGCTCGCGCGCAGCCGCTCGGTGTTCGCGGTGATGCCGTCGACACAGCGCTCGGCCAGCGTCAGGCAGGCCCGCTCCAGGTGGGTGACGGACTCCGACAGGGAGTGCAGGATGATCGGCTCGAAGGCGTTGAGCTGGAGCTGTCCGGCCTCGGCGGCCATGGTGATGGCGACATCGTTGCCGATCACCTCGAAGGCGACCTGGTTGACCACCTCGGGGATGACCGGGTTGACCTTGCCCGGCATGATGGACGAACCGGCCTGCACCGGCGGCAGGTTGATCTCGCCGAGCCCGGCACGCGGCCCGGAGGACAGCAGCCGCAGGTCGTTGCAGCTCTTGGAGAGCTTCACCGCGATCCGCTTGAGCACACCGGACATCTGCACGAACGCCCCGCAGTCCTGGGTGGCCTCGACCAGGTTGGCGGCGGTGACCAGCGGCAGGCCGGTGATCACGGACAGGTGCCGGCGGGCGGCCTCGGCGTACCCGGACGGAGCATTGATCCCGGTGCCGATGGCCGTGGCGCCCAGGTTGATCTCATGGATCAACTCGACGGCCTCGGCAAGACGGCTGCGGTCCTCCTCGATCATGACGGCGAACGCGGAGAACTCCTGGCCGAGCGTCATCGGTACCGCGTCCTGCAACTGTGTACGGCCCATCTTGAGCACCTCACGGAACTCGACGGACTTCCCCGCGAAGGCGTCCTGGAGTACGGCCATCGCCTTGAGCAGTCCACGGACCGCGAACACCATCGCTATCTTGACGGCGGTCGGGTAGACGTCGTTGGTCGACTGGCTGAGGTTGACGTCCTCGTTGGGGTGCAGACGCGTGTACTCGCCCTTGGCCCGGCCGAGCAGCTCCAACGCCCGGTTCGCCACGACCTCGTTGGCGTTCATGTTGGTCGACGTGCCGGCGCCGCCCTGGATGACGTCCACGACGAACTGCTCGTGCAGCTCGCCCCGGCGGATCTCCCGGCAGGCGGCCACGATCGCCCGTGCCTTCTCCGGCGCCAGCAGCCCGAGTTCCTCGTTGGCGAGCGCGGCGGCCTCCTTCACGGCGGCCAGGGCGTCGATCAGATGCGGGTACGCCGAGATCGGCATCCCGGTGATGGGGAAGTTCTCGGTCGCCCGCAGGGTGTGGATGCCCCAGTAGGCGTCGGCGGGCACGTCCCGATCGCCGAGGAGGTCGTGTTCGCGCCGGGTGGTGGTCATGAAGGTGCTCGGCTTTCTGGAATACGGAAGTGAAGGTCCCCGTCAGGGGCGGGGGGGTGTCATCGATGCGCGGCTGCCGCCGCGTGCGCGCGACCAGCCGGGAACGGCCCACGCGTTCCCCGGCAGCGGCCGAGTCGTTCAGCCACCCACCGCCACCGGGGAACCGAGCTCGTCCACGACCCGCACGGCCCCCACCGGAACCCCGCCCCCGAGCAAGGGCGCCCCCGAGAACGCGCCCAGGAGCGCGGAGTCCACGCCCGCCAGCGCCAGCGCGGCCGCCGCGACCGGCACCCGCGCCCGGTCCGCGCCGTCGGCTATCTTCACGGCGATCGCGCGCCCGTCCGGCAGCGCGGCGACCTGCACCCCCTCGAAGCCGTCCTTGGCGAGCAGCCCCGGCACGGCCCGCATCAGCGCGGCGACGTCGCGGCTCTCACCGGACGCCATCTCCGCGTGGCCCCGCATCGCGTCGGCGACCCTCGCCTCGGCGGTTCCGGGCGCGGCCGACGTGATCCGGGACAGCGCGCGGGCAAGTCCCCGCAAGGAGACGGCGAACAGGGGGGCGCCGCAGCCGTCGACCGTGACGTGGGCGACCCGCTGCCCGGTGAGGTCCTCGACGGTCTCCCGGATCGCCCGCTGGAGCGGGTGCGCCGGGTCCAGGTAGTCCGGCAGCGACCAGTCGTTCAGCCGCGCGGTCCACAGCATCGCCGCGTGCTTGCCGGAGCAGTTCTGGGCGAGCCGGGAAGGCGTCCGGCCGTCGCGGACCCAGGTGTCGCGGACGGCGGGGTCGAAGGGCATGTCGGGGACGTTGCGCAGGTCGTCCTCGCCGAGACCGGCCAGTTCGAGGATGCGCCGGGTGCCGGCGAGGTGGCGCTCCTCGCCGGAGTGGCTCGCGGCGGCCAGGGACAGCAGCTCGCCGTCCAGCGGCAGCCCGGCCCGCAGCATGGCGACGGCCTGGAGGGGCTTGACCGCCGAGCGGGGGTAGAACGCGGCCTCGACGTCGCCGAGCCGGAACGGGACGGTGCCGTCGGCGCCGAGGACGACGACGGAGCCGTAGTGGATGCCCTCGACGACGCCGCCGCGGACGAGGTGGGCGACGGGGGCGTGGCGGGGTGCGCGGACGACGGGCGCGTCGGTGGGGAAGCTGGTGTCCATGTCTGCCTGCATCAGGAGGTCGGGGCGGCCGGTTCGCGGGTCACGCGGCGGCGCGCCGGTGGGGGGTGCGCGGGGCGCGGGCGTGGTGAGGCCCGCGGCCGGTGCCGGGCCGGCGGCGCGGGGGCACGGTGGTGCGTCCGGCGCCGGCGTCGGCGTGCCGGAAGGTCAGGGGGCGCTCACGTCTCGGGGCCGCCGTGCGCGGCCGGGTCCGGCCGCCGGGGGCGCACGATGTCGGTGAGGGTGCGTTCGACGCGGTCGAGGTGGTGGCTCATCGCCGCCAGCGCGTCCTGTTCGGAGCCTTCGACCAGCGCCTCGACGATCGCGCGGTGCTCGCGGTTGGACTGCTCGCGGCGGCCGCCGAGCTCGTTCAGGAAGGCCGACTGGCGCGCCAGGGCGTCGCGGATCTCCTCGATGACCCGGCGGAAGACCGGGTTCTGGGCGGCCTCGGCCACGGTGAGGTGGAAGACGGTGTCCATCGCGACCCACGCGGTGGTGTCCGTCTCCCGCTCCATGCGCTCCAGCAGATGGCCCAGGCGGTCCAGGTGGTCCGGGGTGCGGCGCAGGGCCGCGTAGCCGGCGACCGGGATCTCGATGTGCCGGCGGACCTCCAGCAGATCGCTGGCCGCGTAGTCGCCGAAGGTGGGGTCCTCCACCGCGTCGGCGACGACGAAGGTGCCCTTGCCGGTCCGGGAGACCGTGAGGCCCATCACCTGGAGCGCGCGCAGCGCCTCGCGCAGCACGGGCCGGGAGACCTCCAGGGTGCGGCCCAGCTCGGCCTCGGAGGGCAGCTTGTCGCCGATGGCGTACTCGCCGCGTTCGATGGCGCCGCGGAGGTGGGCGAGGACCGCTTCCATCGCGCTCACGCGCCGCGGGCCCGGACCACCTGTCTGGCTGTCTGACAGGTTCACGAGCCGATCGTGCGCGCCGCCCGGCCGCTCTGTCAAGGCGGCCGGTGAACGCGCGCGGGGTGCGGCGCCCGCGGTCCGGGCTGCCGCACCCCGCGGGGTGGCCGAAAGGTTACGCCTCAGGCGTTGAGCACACCGGAGGCGAGCAGGCCGAGCAGGCCCACGCCGATGATGATGCGGTAGATCACGAAGGCGTTGAAGGAGTGCTTGGCGACGAACTTCAGCAGCCAGGCGATCGAGGCGTAGGCCACGACGAAGGAGACGACGGTGCCGACGGCCAGCGGGGCGGCGCCCACACCCGCGCCCAGGGCGTCCTTCAGCTCGTAGATGCCCGCGCCGGTCAGCGCGGGGATGCCGAGGAAGAAGGAGAGGCGGGTCGCGGCGACGCGGTCCAGGTCCAGCACGAGCGCGGTGGACATGGTGGCGCCGGAGCGGGAGAAGCCGGGGAAGAGCAGGGCGAGGATCTGCGAGCAGCCGACCCACATCGCGTCCTTGAAGGAGGTGTCGTCCTCACCGCGCTTGTGGCGGCCCATCTGGTCCGCGCACCACATCACACCGGAGCCGACGATCAAGGAACCGGCCACCACCCACAGCGAGGCCAGCGGCCCGTCGATCAGCGGCTTGGCGGCGAGACCCACCAGGACGATCGGGACCGTCGCGGCGATCACCCACCAGGCGAACTTGTAGTCGTGGTGGTAGCGCTCCTCGCGGTGGGTCAGACCGCGGAACCAGGCGGAAACGATCCGCTTGATGTCCTTGAAGAAGTACACGAGCACGGCGGCGATGGCGCCGACCTGGATGACGGCGGAGAACCCGACGACGGACTTGTCGTCGACGGGGATGTCCATGAGTCCCTCGGCGATCTTGAGATGGCCGGTGGAGGACACCGGGAGGAACTCGGTCACCCCCTCGACTACTCCGAGGACGACGGCCTGACCGACAGAGATGGCGCTCATGGGATCCAGTTCTGAGGAGAGTAGGTCGACAGTGTTGTAGACAGTACTTGCTGCGTCCTGCGGTCTGCCAAGCGCCCGGCCTACAGAGCGCCGGCGAGCCAGAACCCGGCGAAGGCCGCGGCCAGCCCGGCCGCCGCGCCGGCGACGACGTTCACCGCAGCGTAGAGGCCGGCGCCGGCCTCGGTCAGCCGCAGGGTCTCGTAGGAGAAGGTCGAGTACGTGGTCAGCGCCCCGCACAGACCGGTGCCGAGCAGGAGTTGCCCATGGGGTCCCGCGGCCCCGGTGGCGACCGCGCCGGTGACCAGCCCGAGGATCAGGCTGCCGGCGACGTTGACCACGAAGGTGCCCCAGGGGAAGACCGAGTCGTGCCGGGCCTGTACGGCGCGGTCGGTGAGGTAGCGCGCGGGTGCGCCGACCATGGCCCCGGCCACGACGAGCAGCCAGTTCACAACGGTTCCTCACCTTCCGGCCCCGCCACGGGGTGCGGGCCGGGCGCGCGTCCGACGTACCGTACGACCTCGCACTCGTCCAGCGTGACCAGGCCCTCGCGGACCAGCTCGTCCAGCTGGGGCAGGAAGGCCCTGATCCGCTCCTCGGTGTCCACGACGACCACCGCGACCGGGAGATCCTCGCTCAGCGAGAGCAGGCGGGAGGTGTGGATGCGGGAGGAGGCGCCGAAGCCCTCGATGCCCCGGAAGACGCTGGCGCCCGCGAGCCCGGCGGCGTGCGCGCGGTGCACGATCTCGCTGTAGAGGGGCTTGTGGTGCCAGGTGTCGTCCTCGCCGACGTAGACGGTCAGCCGCAGCGCGCGGCCGGTGAGCGAGGTCATGGCTGTTCCCTCCTGGTCAGTACCCGGCGGGCGGTGACCGAGGCGAGCCACACCGCGGCGAGGGCCGCGCACGGCGTCGCCAGGAGATAGGCGAGGCCGATCTCGGGGCGCCCGGACTCGACCAGCCTGCGGATGTCGGCGGTGTAGGTGGAGAAGGTGGTGAAGCCGCCGAGGACGCCCGTGCCGAAGAAGGGGCGGACGAGGCGGTGGGCTGCCCACACCTCGGTGATGAACACCATGAACACGCCCATCACGGCGCAGCCGATCAGGTTGGTCCAGAAGGTCGCCCAGGGAAAGCCCTCGGGCGGGGCGGGCCAGGCGAGCGCGAGCCCGTAGCGGCCGCAGGCGCCGAGGGCGCCGCCGGCGGCGACCACCGCGACGATCGGGCCCTGGGCACGCCAGCGCGTCCGCCGGCGCGGTGCGGGGCGGGCGCGAAGGGTCTCGGCTTCGGGGGTTGTCATCGCTGCGTACGTCTCCTGCTCGGCCGACCCCCGGTGGGTGATCACGGCCGGGCACCAGACTACCGCCGCCCCGGCCGCGCCCCGGCCATGCCGCGGGCCGCCCGCAGGGCTGTTCACCCGCCCTTCCCCGGCAGGTCGGCCCTCCTTAAAGAAGAGGGGCCGATTCTTCGAAGACGAGGGGCCGACCCCTTGGAGAAGAGGGCCGGCTCATCGAGAAACCGGCCCGGCTCATCGCGATGCGGGCCCGGTTCCCGGGGGCGGGCTCAGCGCGCCCGGTCGGACGAGTCCCGACTCGTAGGCGAGCACCACCGCCTGGGCGCGGTCACGCAGGCCGAGCTTGGCGAAGATGCGGGCCACATGGGATTTCACGGTGGCCTCGCTGAGGGTCAGCTCGGCGGCCAGCTCGGTGTTGGACATGCCCCGCCCCAGCAGGAGCAGCACCTCGCGCTCGCGGGGCGTGAGGGCGGCGAGGTCGGCGGGCGGACCCTCGGGGGGCCGCCCGGCCTCGGCCGCGTACCGCTCCACCAGGCGCCGGGTGATCTGCGGGGCGAGCAGGGCGTCGCCGGTGCCGACCAGACGGACGGCCGCCGCCAGGTGCTCCGGGGTGACGTCCTTGAGCAGGAAGCCGCTGGCCCCGATCGACAGGGCCGTGTACACGTACCGGTCCAGGTCGAAGGTGGTGAGCATGAGCACCCGGATGCCGGGGTCCCGGGCCAGGATCCGCCGGGTCGCCTCCAGCCCGTCCACGTCGGGCATGCGGATGTCCATGAGGACGACGTCCGGCTTCAGCTCCCCCGCCGCCGCGATCGCCTCGGCACCGTCCGCGGCCTCGCCGACCACGTCGATGCCCCGGGCGTTGAGGATCAGCCGGAAGCCGGTCCGGATCAGCGTCTGGTCGTCGGCGATCAGCACGCGGGGCGCCCGCTCGGGCGCGTCCGGTGTCACGGGCGGTCCAGGGGTATGCGGGCCCGGACCCGGTATCCACCGCCGAGTCTGCGCCGGGCGTCGAGGTCACCGCCGTACACGGCGACCCGTTCGCGCAGGCCGAGCAGTCCGCGGCCGGCGCCCTCGGGGTGCGGCCGCGGAGCTGCCGGGGTGGTCGGAGCGGTCGGCGCGGTGCCGGTCAGCACGCTCGGGCCGCTGTTGAGGACCTCGACGCGCAGGGCGTGGCCCGCGTAGCGCACGCTGACCTCCGCCTTGCCGCCGTCGCCGTGGCGCAGCGCATTGGTCAGGGCCTCCTGGATGATGCGGTAGGCCGTCACGTCGACGCCCTGGGGCAGCGGGCGGGGCTCGCCGGAGACACGGACCTCGACGGGCAGCCCGGCGAACGATATGCGGTCCACCAGCGGGCCCAGCCGGTCGAGACCGGGCAGCGGCGCGCGGGGCGCGGCCTCCGCACCCGCGTCCGAACCCGGACCGGTGTCGGTGCCGTCCTGCGCGGGGGCCAGCAGGTCGAGCAGATGCCTGAGGTCGGTCATGGCGCCCCGGCCCGCGTCCTCGACGGCCCTCAGCGCGGTCGCGGCCTCGTCCGGCATGGTGCCCAGCACCTCGCGGGCGGCGCTCGCCTGCACGACCATCAGGCCCACGGTGTGGCTCACGATGTCGTGCAACTCGCGGGCGATGCGGTCCCGTTCGGCCGCGACGGCGGCCTCGGCGGCGCTCTCGCGCTCCCGCTCCAGCAGCCAGCCGCGCTCCCCGACCGCCGCCCGCCAGCGGCGCCGGGTGCGCACCAGCGCCACGGCCAGTCCCAGGGCGACCGCGCACACCACCGTGAGCGCCACCGCCGACACGTCGTACTCCCCCATGCCGTTCATGGTGGCAGACGGCACCGACAACCGCCTCGGCCCGGGGATCCAGAGCCCTCAATCCCGAGGATGAGACCTCGGGCGCGGTGCCGCCCGAGGGGGGATGCCCGTGCCAGGGCCGCACCAATAGCGTCCTGACCATGGTCACTGAGGAGAGATCGGCAGACACCGTCGTACGGCTCGACGGGGTGCGCAAGGAGTACGGCGAGACGGTCGCCCTGGACGGGGTGTCGCTGGGGATCCGGGCCGGGGAGGCGGTCGCGGTGATGGGGCCCTCGGGGTGCGGCAAGTCCACGCTGCTCAACATGATCGCCGGGCTGGACCGGCCGACGGCGGGCAGCGTCGTCGTGCACGGGGAGAACATCGGGGAGTTGGGCGAGAAGGGGCTCGCACTGTACCGGCGGCGGCGGATCGGCATGATCTTCCAGTTCTTCAACCTCGTGGACGACCTGTCCGCGCTGGACAACGTGGCGCTGGCCGCGCAGTTGACCGGCACCCCCGCCCGGCAGGCGCGGCGGCGGGCGCTGGAACTGTTCGAGGAGCTGGGCATCGTCGAGCGGCGCAACGCCTACCCGGCGGTGCTCAGCGGAGGCGAGCGCCAACGGGTCGCGGTGGCAAGGGCGTTGATGAACCGGCCCGCGCTGCTGCTGGCCGACGAGCCGACCGGCGCGCTGGACAGCCGGGCCGGGGAGCAGGTGATGGACCTGCTGATCGACCTCAACCAGATCGGCCAGACCCTGATCGTCGTCACGCACGACGAGCGCCTCGCGCAGCGCTGCGCGAGCCGTCTGGTGCGGCTGGCCGACGGCCGGGTGACCGGTGAGCACGCCCTGGAGCCCTCCGCATGAGGGCGGTGTGGCTGGCGGCGCGGGCGGCGGTGCGCCGGCGCAGGGTGCAGACGCTGGTGATCTGGCTGGTCACCCTGGTGTCCACGGGGTCGCTGGTGGTGGCGCTGGGGTTGGTGGACGCCGCGTCGGCGCCGTTCGACCACGCCTTCGCGAAGCTCAACGGGCCGCACGTGGTGGCCGAGTTCGACCGCGGCAAGGTGTCGGACGGCCGGCTCGCGCGCGCCGCGCGGCAGCCGGGGGTCGAGGCGGTCGCGGGGCCGTTCCCGCAGGCCACGGTCGACATTCCGCGCGACACGGGGAACTTCGGTCTGGGCGGCGAGATCACGGTCGTCGGCCGCGCGGACCCGAAAGGCGCGGTGGACCGGGTCGACCTGTGGGCGGGGCGGTGGGCCGTCCGGCCGGGCGAGGTGGTGCTGAACCGGCAGTCCGACTGGACCGCGGACGACCTCGGCAAGCGGTTCCACATGCCCTCGGGTCCGACCCTGAGGATCGTCGGGTTCGCCTTCGATCTCAGCCACACGGCGGACGCCTGGGTCACCCCGGGTCAGATCGGCGCCCTGCACCCCACGGCCAGCCAGCTGCTGCTCCGGTTCCGGGACGCGTCGTCCCAGAGCGCGCTGCGCGCCGGACTCGCCACGGTGACCGACGGGCTGCCGCGGGGTTCGGTCAACGGCTCGCAGACGTACCTGGCGCTCAAGCACCGGATCGGCGGCAGCGCCCGCGCGTACGCGCCGTACCTGATGGCCTTCGGCATCCTCGGGATCCTGGTGGCGGTCCTCATCGTCGCCCATGTGGTCGGCGGGGCGGTGGTCTCCGGGTTCCGGCACATCGGCATCCTCAAGGCGCTGGGTTTCACGCCGGGGCAGGTGCTCGCCGTCTATCTGGTGATGGTCTCCGTGCCGGCCGTACTGGGCTGTGCGCTCGGCACGCTCGGCGGCGATCTGCTCGCCGGACCCTTCTTCCGGTTCGTGTTCACGGGGCCCGCCTCCGGGGTGCTGCACGACAGCCTGGGGATCGCGCCCTGGGTGAACCTGCTCGCCCTGCTCGGCATGCCCCTGGTCTGTGTGCTCGCCGCGCTCGGCCCCTCGGTGCGGGCGCGGCGGCTGTCGGCGGCGCGGGCCATCAGCGCGGGCAGCGCCCCGCGGGCCGGGCGGGCGCTCGGCGTCCAGCGGCGCCTGGCCGGTACCCGGCTGCCCCGGTCGGTCAGTCTCGGTGTCGGGCTGCCGTTCGCCCGTCCGGCGCGCAGCGCGGTGACGCTGGCCGCCGTGGTCCTGGGCGTGGCGACGGTGACGTTCGCGGCCGGCCTCGCGGCGACGCTGAACGGCTTCGGAAGCGGTGGCCACCCTTACGACGTCACGGTGTACGTGGGCGACATCCGGCACGGCAAGGAGGTGCGGCCGGTGCACAGCGACCCCGAACTCCAGTCGCTGCTGAGGTCGTTGCCGGGCGCGGCGCGGATCACGGCGCGCTCGGACGACGAGGTGCTCCTCGCCGGCGGCACCCAGCCCGTGATGCTGGAGGGCCGACGCGGCGACCTGACCCTCGACAGCGTGCTCACGGCGGGCCGGTGGGCGCGCCGAAGGGGGGAGGTGGTGGCCGCCACGCCGTTCCTGCGGCGCAACGGACTGGAGGTCGGGGAGCGGCTGCGGCTGCGCAAGGACGGCCGCGAGGAGCGGGTGACCGTCGTCGGGGCGACGATGGACACCAACGACCGGCTGGTCATCGGCGCCTGGCCGACGGTCACCGCCCTCATCCCGAGGGCGGCGCCGATCGCGTACCACGTCACGCTGCGCGCGGGCGCGTCCCCCGAGGCGTACGCCCGTGCCGTCCGGGCCGCCGACCCGGGTCTCGCCCCGCAACTGAACGGCCCGAACAACGTCACCGGCACCATCGTGGGCTCCGCGACCGCGCTGACCCTCATGCTGGCCCTGGTCGCCTCGCTCGGGGTGTTCAACACGGCCGTCCTGAACACCCACGACCGGCGGCGCGACCTGGGCATGCTGAAGTCGATCGGGATGACGCCGCGCCAGGTCACCGTGATGACGGTGACGTCGATGGCGGTGCTCGGGGTGGCGGGCTCGCTGCTGGGCGTGCCGTTGGGCATCGTCACGCACCGGCTGGTGGTGCCGCGGATGGCAGGCGGGTTGGACATCAGCCTGCCCCCGTCCATGACGGAGGTCTGGCACGCGCCGCTGCTCGCGCTGGTGGCGCCGGCGGGGGTGCTGATCGCGGTGCTGGGCGCACTGGTGCCGGCGCGGCGCGCGGCCCGGCTCACCGTGGCGGAGGTGCTGCACAGCGAGTGAGGCGCGGCGGGGCAGGGCCGTGACCGGTCGAGACGAAAGCCGCGACCGGTCCGGGTCGAGGGTCGCGACCGGTCCGGGTCGAGGGTCGCGACCGAGCGCAAACGGCGTGACCGAGCGGGACGACGGGTCGTGACCGACCGGGGTCGTGACCCGTCGGGGCCGGGGTCGTGACCGGTCAGGATTCGAGAAGCCGTGGCGGGCTCCCCCGGCCTAGCGTGGGAGCACCGACGGGGAGCCCGTCGGACCTCTTGTCCCTCGCCTTCCAAGGAGTGAGTTCCATGACCGCCGGCGTGCAGACGATCATCTACCCCGTCAAGGACCCGGAGCGGGCCAAGGCCCTGTTCGGCGCGCTGCTGGGCGTCGAGCCGTATGCCGACGAGCCGTACTACATCGGCTTCAGGAGCGCCGGGCAGGACATCGGCCTCGACCCGAACGGGCACGCGCAGGGCCTGACCGGGCCGGTGCCGTTCTGGCACGTCACCGATCTGCGGGAGCGGCTGACGGCACTGGTGGCGGCGGGCGCGGAGATCGTCCAGGACGCCCGGGACGTGGGCAACGGCAGGCTCGTGGCCTCGGTGAAGGACGCCGACGGCAACATGGTGGGCCTGCTTCAGGATCCCGACACCCAAAAGTAGTTGCATACTCAACAAGTGGCTGGATCGGTGCTACGGTGCCGGTATGGCAGCGAGAACGGCCGACGCCCGGCTCGAAGAGCGCTGGCGGGACATCCTCTCCGTGCACGCGCGCACGATGTGTGAGATAGACCGTGCGCTGCACCCCTACGGGCTGGGCGCCAGCGACTTCGAGGTGCTGGACGTCCTGGCCGCCGAGTCGCCCCACGACGGCGACCACTGCCGGGTGCAGAACCTGGTCGGACGGGTGCATCTCAGCCAGAGCGCCCTGTCCCGGCTGATCAGCCGGCTGGAGAAGGACGGCCTGGTGGAACGCTCGGTGTGCGCCGAGGACCGCCGCGGCGTCTGGGTCTCCCTCACCGGCAAGGGCCGCGACCTGCACTCCGAGGTGCTCCCGATCCAACGGGCGGTGCTGGGCCGGATGTTGGCCGAGCGGGAGCGCTAGGCACTCCCCGGCGGGTCGTCGGGGCGCCGGTCCGCCGGGCGGCGCGGCGGGATCGGGGTCGTCGGGAAGTCGCGCGGGCCGGTCCACAGGGACGGTACGGCGTCGCAGCGGCGGCACAGTTCATAGGCGACGGACTCGTAGTTGACCCGCCAGCCGCGGAAGTGGGGCCATGCCTCCTCCGGGGTGCGCTCGGCGCGGAAGCCGGCCGAGTCCAGCAGCGCCACGGCCGCGTCGAACTCCGCGTAGGTGAGGCGGATCGGCGCGGTGGGCGAGGGGTCGGAGTCGAAGGGGGCGCGCACCGCGCGGGCGATGTCGCGCAGGGCGCTGAACCCGGCCCGCAGCACCAGGCGGGCCTCCGGCGGCGCGGTCTTCGGGTCCAGCGCGAGCTGGAGCGCGGCCGCGTCCATCACGGCGACCAGCCCCACCAGCCAGCTGCGGTACGGGCGCGGGGAACGGAAGGTCAGCAGGACCGGGTACGTGGAGTGGCTCTCCCCCATGTCCGAGGCCAGCCGCTCCCAGGCGCGGTACAGCTCCGGCAGGGCGGTCTCCGTGTCGACCAGCCACTGCCGGGCCAGGATCTCCGGACCCCAGGAGGGCTCGCCCGCCCTGGCCTGGAGGAGGGTGACCTCCACCTCGCGGCGGTTGTAGGCGGCGTAGAGGGTCGGCAGGTAGGCGATCTGGAGCGCGATCAGGACCGGCCCGGTCGCCGCGGCGACGAAGTCCAGGGCCGACAGTCTCCACCGGGCGCCGCTGGCGAAGCCGAGCGTGAACAGGCTGGAGCCCGCCTCGCGGAACGCGGTGGACCAGGACAGCGGGGACAGCGCGAACAGCAGCAGCCCGAAGCCGAGGAAGGCCCCGGCGAGCCAGCCGGCGAGCATGCCGATGAGCATGAGCGGCGCCAGCCAGGTCTGGGCGCGGTCGATGGCCTCGTAGCCCCTGCCGAAGGTGGTCAGCCGAAGAAGCCTCCGGAGGAGCCACCAGAGGCGGAACACGAGGGAGGAGTAGAGGCCCCGGGGGACGACGAGGGTACGGAGGATGCTGCTCAGCACGGCGAGGAGGAGCAGGGCACCTGCCGTGCCGGCGATGTATTCCATGAGGTCATTCTCGCGCCCACGGAGAGGTGGTGATCACCTTCGCGCGGCCGCCGGTTCGCGGTGGCCGCGTTCCCCGCGGCGGAGCCGCGCACCGGCGCCACCCCCCGTTCGCGGGCCCCTCGGCTCAGCGGGCCAGCAGCGTGCGCACCCCCTGTGACGTCAGTGTCAGCGCGTGCTCGGAGCTGCCGTCTATCGCCAGGGAGATCTCCTCGTCCGGCCACTGGGAGGCCAGGGCGCCCAGCGGGATGAGGCGGTAGCGGGAGATGAAGGGCAGGAGTTCGGCCATCTCGTTCTCCGTGGTGAAGACGGGGACGACCGGATCGCCTCCGGGCTGTTCCAGGATGGGCAGGGCCACCGTCGTGGCGTCGGCGCCCTCGCCGTCGATCGCTTCGTCCGGCACGGGGACGAGTACGTCGCTGTGGGCGAGGGTGTCCAGGGCCCTCTGGTCCTCGGCGTTGGCGACCAGGGCGTCCAGCGCCTGCTGGGCGGGCGTCGGCAGGGCGTCGTGTGCGGGTGTCTCCATGGCAGATCCCCAGGTAGCGGTGGTCGTACGGGCCACCCGGACGGACTGCCCGGGTGGGCTCCCGCCTCGCGTACCCGGGGTGGACCCGGGGCATGCGCACGAACCGGAAGAGGTGCTCGGGCCCCGCGTGCCTCCCCCCGGAGACACTGCCACTCCGGCCCCGCGTGCCTCCCCCCGGAGACACTGCCACTCCGGCCCCGCGTGCCTCCCCCCGGAGACACTGCCACTCCGGCCCCACGCGCCTCCCCCCGGAGACACTGCCACTCCGGCCCCACACGCCTCCCCACCGGGGACAGTGCCGCTCGCTCGGGCCTTCGGCGCCGCCCCGCCGGAGGCAGCGGGGCTCAGGCCCTGAGGATCTCCTCCCCCGGCGCCGGGCTCGGCGCCAGCGCCTCCTGGGCGCGCACCCGGCGCCGCCCGAGCAGAAGGGTGCCGAGGAAGGAGAGGACGAGGGCGATCACGACGCCCAGGTTGGCGTACGCCCACGCGCCGGTCCGGCCGCCGAGGCCGAACGGGCCGAGGAGATAGCCCTGCCAGCCCAGCCAGTGCGCGGCGGTGTTGGTGACCAGGCCCCAGCCGACGGCCGTGGCGGCGAGGGTGAGCACCGGGGGGACCAGCGGGACGTCGCCGTAGCGGCCGTGCGGGCGGAACAGGTCGCCGTCGTCGTAGTTGCGGCGGCGCAGCGCGAGGTCGCCCAGCATGACGCCGGACCAGGCGGCGATGGGCACGCCGAGCGTGGTGAGGAAGCCCATGAACTGGCCGAGGAAGCCGTCGGCGAAGAACACGATGTAGATCGAGCCGGCGATCATCAGGCAGCCGTCCCAGAGCGCGGCCAGATAGCGGGGCACGCGCAGTCCGGCGGAGAGCAGGGCGAGGCCGGAGGAGTAGATGTCGAGGACGGCCCCGCCGACCAGGCTGAGCACGGCGACCACGGCGAACGGCACCAGGAACCAGGTGGGCAGGATCGCGGCCAGGGCGCCGATCGGGTCGTCGGCGATGGCCCGGCTCAGCTGGGGCGAGGACCCGGCCAGCAGCACGCCGAAGACCAGCAGCAGCACGGGGGCGAGCGAGCCGCCGAAGGCGGTCCAGCCGATCACGCCCCGGCTGGAGGAGTCGCGGGGCAGATAGCGGGAGTAGTCGGCGGCGGCGTTGATCCAGCCGAGCCCGAAGCCCGCCATCATGAACACCAGCGCGCCGATCATCTGCTGCGCGGACCCGCCCGGGACCGCCTTGACTGCGGTCCAGTCGACCTGGTGGGCGACGAGACCGACGTAGACGAGGGTCAGCACGCCGGTGATCACGGTGATGGCGGTCTGCAGCCGCATGATCAGGTCGAAGCCCATGACACCGGCGACGACGGTCAGCGCGGCCACCACCATGAGGGCGACGGCCTTGGTCTCGGTGCCGCCGCCCCAGCCGAGGCTGGTGAAGACGGTCGCGGTGGCCAGGGTGGCGAGCGAGATGAGGGCGGTCTCCCAGCCGACGGTGAGCATCCAGGAGACCACCGACGGCAGCCGGTTGCCGCGCACCCCGTACGCGGCACGGCTGAGCACCATGGTGGGCGCCGAGCCGCGCTTGCCGGCGACCGAGACGAAGCCGCACAGCAGGAAGGAGACGACGATGCCGATCGTGCCCGCGCAGAGCGCCTGCCAGAAGGAGATGCCGAAACCGAACGCGAAGGCGCCGTAGCTGAGCCCGAGCACGGAGACGTTCGCCCCGAACCAGGGCCAGAAGAGCATGCGCGGGGTGCCTCTGCGGTCCGCGTCCCCGATCACGTCGAGCCCGTGCGTCTCCAACTGGATCGGGCGGGCGGCGGCTCTGTCGTCGGTGATGCCGAGGGGGTCGTGCGGATGCGTCATCACGGCCTACCTGTCTGACGTGTCGGGATCACGCTAGGTCGGCACCGCGGGGGCCGCAACGCAGCAACGCAGGCGAGGCGCGGCTCGGCCGCGGGGCAGGTCCGGTGCGTGCCGGCCCCCGCGGCCTCGGGGATGTCCCGGTCAGTCGCCGCCCTCTACGTCGTCCTCGCGTTCGGGGCTGTCCTCGGCCGGGCCCTCGGCCTGGGACGGCGTGGTGCGGGTCGGCTGCGCCACCGCGTCGTCCGGCTCCCGCTCGCCCTCGGCCTGGGAAGGGGTCGTGTACTCGCTCATCCTGGCCTCCCCGGCCATCCGTACGTGTCCGGCATGCTCCGGGTACCCGCCCGGCGCGGACGTCATGAGCGAGTGGACGGGTGAATCCGCCGCGCCGTCGCGCAGGACCGCGGGGCACGACGAACGTGCGCTTTCTCGACGCCGATGCCCATGCCGGGAGGGGTACGCCGGTGCCGTCCGGCGGCGTGGCGTGCGCGAGGCCCGTGGCGTCCCCGGCGAGGATGGCGCTCGGCAGGAGCGGCCGGGAGGCGGGTGGTGCGGGTATGACGGTGAGCCGTGTCGGCCTGGTCGTGCACGGCGGGCGCGCCGAGGCGCAGGCTGCCGCGCGGGCGGTGCGCGAGTGGTGCGCGGAGCACGCGGTCGCCTGCGCCGACATCGACGTGTGGCAGGAGGGCTCCCGGCACAGCTCCCGTGAGGAGGTCGACGCGGCGGGCGACCCGGACCTGATCGTCACGCTCGGCGGCGACGGCACCTTCCTGCGCGGGGCCCGGCTCGCGGCGCAGAACGACGCGCTGGTGCTCGGCGTGGACCTCGGGCGGGTCGGCTTCCTGACCGAGGTGCCGGCCCCGGCCGTGCGGGCGGCCCTGGACGCCGTGCGCGCGGAGCGGATCACCGTGGAGAGCCGGATGCTGCTCACCATGCGAGCGTCGTGCCGGCTGGAGGTGCCCGCGCGGATGGAGGCGCTGATCGAGTACGGCCGCGGGCCGATGCTGCCGCCGCCCCGGGTGCGCGCGGAGTGCACGGCCGACAGCGACTGGGGCGTCGCGCTGGACGTCACCGCGCTCAACGACGTCGTCCTGGAGAAGCTGGCCCGGGACCGGCAGGTGTCGGTCGCGGTGTATCTGGCCGGCCGGCTCCTCGCCTGCTACTCGGCGGACGCGCTGCTGGTCGCCACGCCCACGGGCTCCACGGCGTACAGCTTCGCCGCCGGGGGCCCGGTGGTCTCGCCCCGCGCGGAGGCGCTGGTGTTCACGCCGGTGGCGCCGCACATGGTGTTCAACCGCTCGGTCGTGGCCGCCCCGGACGAGCCCGTGGCTCTGCGGGTGCTGGAGCGGTCGGGTCAGGCCGCGGTCAGCATCGACGGCCAGCTGCGCGGCGTGCTGGGCCCCGGGGACTGGATCGGCGTGTACGCCGCGCCCCGCCGCCTGAAGGCGGTACGGCTGGGCCCGATGGACTTCTACGGCCGGCTGCGCGAGCGCATGAACCTCACCGACGCCCCGGCCGCCCTCGCCGACGGCCGGGCCACCCCGCTGTGGCCGGTGACCTCCCCGCTCCCGGGCGACCTCGCCCACCTGGCCCTGCCGCGCGCGCCGGGTGCACCCCCTGAGGGGGCAGGGGGTTCCTGAGGCCCGGGTGCGGCGGTGCGGCGAAGTGGCGGCGGTCGACCCGCACGGCGCGGACGGTTCAGTCGAACAGGCCCCGGCCGCCCTCCTTGCGGACCACGCACAGCGCCCAGATCGTGAACCCGGCGAGCGCGATCATCACGATCGACCAGACCGGGTAGTACGGCAGGGACAGGAAGTTGGCGATGATGATCAGCGCGGCGATGACCACGCCCGCCGCCCGCGCCCAGGCCGACACCTTCATGAGTCCCAGGCCGACGACGACGGCGACGGCGCCCAGGATCAGGTGCACCCAGCCCCATCCGGTGAGGTTGAACTGGAAGACGTAGTTGCGGGTGGTGAGGAAGACGTCGTCCTGGGCGATCCCCATGATGCCGCGGAAGATGTCCAGGATGCCGGTGAGCAGCAGCATCACGGCGGCGAACGCGGTCAGCCCGGTCGCCCACAGCTCCTTGGTGGTGGGCTCGCGCGTGGTGCTGGTGCCGGCGCCGGTGCCGGCGTTGTGGTGCGCGTGGGGTGCGCTCATCGTGCCACCTCGCTTCTGTGTGGTGTGCGGTACGTCAGTGCGGGGAGCTGGAGGAGACCGCTCCCGAACGGCCGGGTCCGGTGGCTTCCGGCCCCGTGCCCGCGGACGGGCCGTGGGCGGCGAACACCATGTCCTTCGCCCGGCGGAACTCGTCCTCGGTGATGTCGCCGCGGGCCTTCATCTCGGACAGCCGGGCGAGTTCGTCGGCGCTGGAGGTGCCGCCCCGGGCGGTCTCGCGGATGTAGCTGTCGAAGGCCCGCTGCTGGGCACGGGCCTGTTCGACCTCGCGGCGGCCCATGCCCTTGCCGCGGGCGATCAGGTAGACGAAGACGCCCAGGAACGGCAGCAGGACGACGCACAGCAGCCAGGCGGCCTTGGCCACGCCGCCCAGGGAGTCGTCGCGGAAGACGTCCATGACGACCCGGAAGAGCAGCACGAACCACATGATCCACAGGAAGAACACCAGCATGGACCAGAAGACGCTCAGCGCCGGATAGTCATATGCCAGGTAGGTCTGGACGCTCATGTCGCTTCCTCCGTCCCGGGTCCGCGCCCGGTAGTCGGTCGTCCACCCTTCCCAGGCTGCTCTTCGCGCAGCCGGCAACGCCTCACCCTGGGCGGGTGAACGGCGGTCCTCGTACGGGCGGCCGTCATGCGGGGGCGGCCCCGTCGGGATCCTGCTCCGGTCCGGGGGACGGGCCGTGGTGGCCCTGCGGACCCGGATCGCGCGGCGGAGGTCATGGCTCCTCCGTCCCGTGCCCGAGGTCGCGCCCGGCCGGCCGACGGGGCCTTGTGCGGGGACCTCACGAGAACAGCGTCGCTCCGCGCGGCGCGTACGGGATCACCCCTGGCGGGTGATCCGTGCCGAAGGACCGGGCGTTGAGCTGGGTACAGCGGGCGGCGGCCGACGGCGAAGCGGCGGAAGAGACCCACGATGACCGAACCAGCAGGACGCGCACCGTCCGGGAACGCCCAAGGCTCCCGGTCCGCCGGGTGGCGAGGCCGGGCCGCGGCCGCGTCCTGCGCGCGGACGCTGGCCATCCTCACCAGCCTGGTCGTCGCGTACTACCTGGTGCCGCTGGAGACCCGCACCACCCTGGCGACGGCCCTCCTGCTGGTGTGCGGTCTCCTCGCGGTCGTGCTGGTCTTCGGCTGGGAGGCCTGGATGATCATGCACTCCCCGCATCCCCGGCTGAAGGCGGTGGAGGCGCTGATCGCGACGGTGGGCCTGTATCTGGTGGTCTTCGCCAGCGTCTACCACATCATCGAGCACGACACCCCGGGCTCCTTCAGCGAGCCGCTGACCAAGACGGACGCCCTGTACTTCACGCTGACCACGTTCAGCACCGTGGGGTACGGCGACATCACCGCGCTCTCCGAGGCGGGCCGGGTCACGGTGATGTGCCAGATGGTGTGCGGCCTGCTGCTGGTGGGCGTGGCCGTACGGCTGCTCGCGGCGGCGGTCGAGGCGGGGCTGCGCAGGAAGGGGCCGGGGCGGGAGCCGTAGCGGGGGGCCGGGGGACCGTGGCCCTCACTGAGGTGCCTGGCGCATCTCCAGGACGCGCAGGCCCAGGGACTGGCAGCGGGCCAGCAGTCCGTACAGGTGCGTCTCGTCCAGGACGCGGCCGAACAGGATGGTGTGGCCGGACACCACCACGTGGTCCAGCTCCGGGAACGCCTTGGCCAGCGTCTCCGTCAGCTCTCCGTCGACGCGAATCTCGTAGCGCATGAGGTGCCTTCCCCGCGTGCCGCGGACGGGCGGACCCTGCCCCTCTTCCTGCGATCCTGCGCCCCGGCCCGTCGACCGGCCTCACCCGTCACAGGTGATGTCGGGCGGCTCGGTCACAGCAGGCCCAGTTCCCGGGCGCGGCGCACGGCGTCGTGCCGGCGGTTCACGCCCAGCTTGCGGTAGGCGCTCTTGAGGTGGGTCTTGACCGTGTTCACGGAGACGAAGAGGTCGGCGGCGATCTCCTCGGTGGACATCATCTCGGCCAGCCGGACCAGCACATCGCGTTCGCGGCCGCTCAACTCCTCGACCACCGGCGTCGGTCCGGCCGCGGGTGCGGTGCCGTCCGGGGCCGGGGCGCCGGGCAGCAGCCAGCCCTCGGCGAGCGCGCGCAGCGGCGCGGCGGCGAGCAGGGGCCGCAGCCAGGGCCCCGCCTCCCGGAAGGGCCGCCGCAGCCGGTCCCGCCGGGCCTCCCGCAGCGCCTGCGCCACGAACCGACGCCGGGCCTCGCGATCGCCCGCGACCCCGGCGAGCTGCGCTTCGGCCAGGGCGGCCCGTACGGCGATCGCGGTGCCGAGTCCGTGCCGCGGGCGTATCCGGTCGAGCAGGTCACCGGCGCGCGCGGGGCGGCCCGCCGCCAGCTCCGCGCGGGCCGCGCCCACCAGGCACAGCGGGTCCTCGCCGGGCAGTTCCGTCAGCAGCTTGGCGGCCAACTCCGGTCGTTCTTGGGCGAGATGGGCCCCGGCGACCACCAGTGCCGCCTGTGCCTCCACCCACGGGGACGGCTCCCGCGCCACCACCGGCCGGTCGGCCGCGTCGAGCGCGCCCTCGGTGTCGCCGCGGGCGAGCAGGAGCCGGGCGGTGACGAGGGCGTGCTCGGCCCGGGTCACCGGGTCGGCCCCGGGGTGCCGGACGTCGTCGGTCAGGGAGTCGAGGAGTGCCGCCGCCCGGTCGAGTTCGTCGCGGTCGGTGGCGACGGCGGCGAGGACGAGCGTGGCCAGGCCGGCCCCCGGGGGTGCGGAGGTGCCCGTGTGGTCGGCCGCGGCCAGCGCGGTCAGGGCCTTGCGCTCGGCGCGGCCGGGGCGGCCGTCGAGGTGGTCGAGCAGGGCGAGTTGGGCGAGGCATTCCTCGCCGACCCGCGCCGCCGACGGCCGTACCGCCGCGGACGCCCGCACCGCCACCGCGGACGCCGACGCCGTACGGCCCGCATCCGCCACCGCGGTCAGGGCCGCGCGGGCCTCGGTGAACCGTCCGGCCCACAGATGGGCCGCGCCGAGGTGGGCGCGGAGCAGGGCGGTGAGTTCGGGATGGAGGTCCAGCAGGCGGCCGGGGACCTCCCGGCGCAGTTCCTCGGCGCGCCGGGCGGCCGCCTCGGCCTGTGCGGGGGAACCGGTCAACCGGGCGGCCAGGGCCTGGAGGAGGGTGCAGCCGAGTCGGGCGGCGGACGGGTCGGACGCGGTGTGCTCGATGCCCCCGGCCGGTGGGTGCGGCTCCTGTGCCAGCGCCCGCGCGGCCCGTGCCAGGATCGGCAGGCCCCGGTCGAGGTCGCCGAGGGACAGCGCGCGGGCCGCGCGGACGAGGTCGGTGGCCGGGGTCCGCGGCTCGGACCCCATCGTGGCGAAGAGCGCGGCCAGGGCTTCGGCGCGCGGGCCGGTGAGGAGTTCACCGAGGGCGAGATCACCGACGAGGGCTTCGGCCGCGGCCGCCCAGTCGCCCGCGGCGGCGGCGTGCTCCAGGGTCTCGCCGAGCGGGCCCGAGTGCCGTAGCCAGCCCGCGGCCCGGCGGTGCAGCTCGGTCTCCAGGCCGGGGTGGCGGGCCCGCAGATGGGCCCGCAGGATCTCCCGGAACAGCGGATGGAGCCGGAACCAGGAGTGCCCGAGGTCCTCCACGAAGGCGTTCTCCCGGTGCAGGCCGGTGAGGATCAGCTCGGCGTCGGCGCGCCCGGTGAGCGCGTCGGCGAGGGCGGGGCAGAAGCGGTCGAGGACGCTGATCCGCAGCAGCAGGTCCTGCGTCTCGGGGGGCTGCCGCCTGAGCACCTCGGCGATCAGGTAGTCGCCGATGGTGGTGCGGTCGGCCTCGAACTCCCTCAGGTACGACCGCGGGTCGCGCTCCCCCTGCGCGGCCAGGGCGCTGAGCCGCAGCCCGGCCGCCCAGCCCCGGGTGCGGGCCAGCAGCGCGGCGACCTCGTCGGGGGGCAGACGCATGCCGTGCAGTTCCAGCAGCTCGGCGGCCTCGTCGGGGGTGAAGGCCAGCTCGTCGTTGCGGATCTCGGTGACGGCACCGGCCGCCCGGTAGCGGTGCAGCGGCAGCAGGGGCTCGGTCCGGGTGACGAGGACCAGGCGGACGCCGGTGCCCGCGTGCCGCAGCACGAACTCCAGCTGGTCGGCGATCTCCGGGTCGGTGACGCGGTCGTACTCGTCGATGACCGCGGTCACCGGTGCCGCGCGGGCGCTGAGTTCCGCGGCGAGCCGGGTGAGCAGCGCGTCGTCCACGCGGCCCGCCTCGGCGGGAAGGCCGACCTCGGCGGAGAGGGTCACCCCGGCCCGTCGCAGGGACTGGAGGAGGTAGGCCCAGAAGGTGCCGCGGCCCTTGTCGGCCATCTGCGCGGTGAGCCAGGCGACGGGTCTGCCGCGGTGGGCGGCCCAGTCGGCGACCAGCAGCGTCTTGCCCGCTCCGGCGGCCCCGCCGACCACGGTCAGCGGGGTGCCGGGGGCCGCGTCCAGGTGCCCGAGCAGCCGGTCGCGGCGCAGATAGGTCACCGGCAGGGTGGGGATCGCGAACCGTGTCCGCAGGAACGGGTCCCCACACGGATCGGCGGGCCCCTGGGGGTCCGCTCCGGTCTCGTCCGGCACGCCCATGGTGGTCACCACCATCGTCGTCGGGTCGCGGATCACGCGTTCCGCTCCTCTCCCAGGATCTCCCCTGGGCGACGACGCGCCACACGAGCCGGTGTCCGTGCGGCGGGGTGGCTCAGTCCGCCGCGGCCGACGCGCGGCGCGGCAGCTTCCAGTTCGGACGCGGGAAGTGGCAGGTGTAGCCGTTCGGGTAGCGCTCCAGGTAGTCCTGGTGCTCGGGCTCCGCCTCCCAGAAGTCGCCCACCGGCTCGACCTCCGTGACCACCTTGCCGGGCCACAGGCCGCTCGCCTCGACGTCGGCGATGGTGTCGACGGCCGTGCGGTGCTGCTCCTCGCCGTCGTAGAAGATCGCGGAGCGGTAGCTGCGCCCGATGTCGTTGCCCTGGCGGTCCCGGGTGGTCGGGTCGTGGATCTGGAAGAAGAACTCCAGGATGTCGCGGTAGCTGGTGACCGCGGGGTCGTACAGGATCTCGATGGCCTCGGCGTGGTCGCCGTGGTCGCGGTAGGTGGCGTTCGGGGTGTCGCCGCCGCTGTAGCCGACGCGGGTGGAGACCACGCCGGGCTGCTTGCGGACCAGGTCCTGCATGCCCCAGAAACAACCGCCCGCCAGTACGGCTCGTTCGGTTCCCGCTGTCATCGGTCGCTCCCTGATTCGTCCGGCCCCGCACCCCTGTTGACGTGCCGGTGGCACGGTCATCCAGCGTAATACCGCCCGGGCGGGGGGCGAAGGGCCGCCGGCCGCGCGCGGGCGGGGTGGTCGGGCGTGGTCAGGCGCTCAGGTGCGGCAGGATCCGGTCGAGACGGCGCGGTATCCACCAGTTCGCCCGGCCCATCAGGAACATCGCGGCCGGCACCAGGACCAGCCGGACCACCGTGGCGTCCACGATCACGCTGATCGCCAGGCCCAGGGCGAGCATCTTCACGACGACGGTCGGCGAGGCGGTGAAGGACAGGAACACGGCGGTCATGATGAAGGCCGCGGCGGAGATCACCCGGGCGGTGGCGGACAGCCCCTCCCCCACGGCGAGCCGGTTGTCGCCGGTACGGTGCCAGGCCTCGGCGATCCTGGACAGCAGGAAGATCTCGTAGTCCATGGACAGCCCGAAGACGATCGCGAACATCATCATCGGGACGTACGACTCGATGGGCACCGGCTCGGACAGGCCGAGCAGGGCGTCGCCCCAGCCCCACTGGAAGACGGCGACGAGCACGCCGTAGGACGCGGCCGTGGTGAGCAGGTTGAGGACGACGGCCTTCAGCGGGATCACCAGGCTGCGGAAGACGGCCAGGAGCAGCAGGAAGGCGAGGACCAGGACGATCCCGACGACGAGCGGCAGCCGCTCGCCGATCGTGGCGCGGAAGTCGGCCTGCGCCGCCACGGTGCCGGTGGCGGCGTCCTGGGGGCCGGTGGCGGGGGTGAGCGTGGTGACGAGTATCCGGCCGTCGGGGCTCGGCCGTACGGGGGTGAAGGCGGCGATCCCGTGGGTGGCCGTCAGGGCCTCGGCCACGTCGGCCGCGATCCGGTCGGCGGGGGCCCGCGCCCCGCTGAGGTCGACGACGGTGACGACCGGGCCGTTCGCCCCCTTGCCGAAGCCCGGTCCGTCGGCGGCCGCGATCCAGTCGTACGCCGTACGGGTGCTGCTGCCGAGCCTGTCCGCGCCCGCGTCCACGTGCCCGAGCCGCAGGGACAGCATCGGTACGGCGCATACGGCGAGGAGGGCGAGACCGGCGGCGAGGAAGGCACGGGGGCGCCGGGCGACGAGCGCGGCGTAGCGGTTGCCGCCCGCTCTCCCGCCGGTGCCCTCGGCGACGGGGCGGCGGCGCAGCCGGACCCGGTCGACGCGGGTGCCGATCAGGCCGAGGGCGGCCGGGACCAGGGTGAGGGCGGCGGCCGCGGTGACGACGACGGCGAGGGTGGCGGCGAGGCCGATCCGGCCGATGAGGCCCAGCCCGCACGCGGAGAGGCTGAGGATGGCGACGGCGACGGTGAGGGCGGCGACGAGCATCGCGCGCCCGCTGGTGCGGGCCCTGGCCGCGCGACCGGCGGACGAGGAACCGCTGGACGCGGTGTGCCACGCGCTGCTGGAGGCGGCCGAGCCGTTCTCGGCGTCCACGCTGACCGCCCTGACCCGTCCGCTCGGGGATGTGGAGAACGTGGTCACGTCCCGGCTCGTCCGGGCCTTCGCCGATTTCGAGGAGCGACTCGCGGTGCTGGTGCGGCGCAGGCTGCCGCCGGACGCGCCGGACGCCGACCTGCGCGCCGCCGTGATCGCGGGCGCCGCCCTCTCCGCCGTGCGCGCCGTGCTGCGCACCCGGCGGGCGCACCGCGCGTCGGGCATCGAGGACGTGGAACCGGCGCCGCTGCGGCGGGCGTTCGGAATGCTGCGGGAGATCGGATCGGGCGAACGGCGGTGACGGCGGGTCTCCGCGACGCGAACGGCGGTGGGCGGCCCCGCGCGACGTGGACGGCGGTGGACGTGGACGGCGGTGACAGCGGCCCTGCGTGACGCGCACGGCGGTGACCTCTCCTCGACCGGCCGTGTGGACGGGCGGAGCCGGCCGCCACGGGGGCCGCCCGCCTTGCCCAACTCCCTCGACCGTCACCCGTGCCGGCCCCTTGGGCGGTCCCCCCGCCCAAGGGGTGTCACGCGAAGGGCGTCACATCTTCGTGCCGAAGTCCTGGGTCCACCAGGGGCCGCCCGCGCCCTTGTGCACGCCCACGCCGATGTTCTTGAACGAGCAGTTGAGGATGTTGGCGCGGTGGCCCGAGCTGTTCATCCAGGCGTCCATCACGGAGGCCGGGCTCTGCTGGCCCATGGCTATGTTCTCGCCGTACGCGGACCACCGGTATCCCGCGGCGGTGATGCGCTGCCCGGGGTCGGCGCCGTCCGGATTGACGTGGTCGAAGAAGTGGCGCGCGGCCATGTCGTCGGAGTGTGCCTGCGCCGCCTGCTGGAGCCGCGGGTCCTCGGTCAGCGGGGCGCAACCGGCGCTCGCGCGCTCCTTGTTGACCAGCGCGACCACCTGACTGACGGTGTCCCCCGACGGCGGCGGCGCCGTGGTCGGCACCGGGGCCGGCGGGGTGGTCGGGCGCGGCGTCGGCGTGCTCCTCCTCGTGGGGCTCGGACTCTTGCCGGGCGCCTTCTTCTCGGGCTTCTTGGGCTTCCCCGGCCTCCCGGACGCCGACACCGACGGGGACTGCGAGGTGGGTACGGCGCTCGGCGCGGAGAGGTCGGCCACGGAGGCGCCCGCGCTCCGGTCGGCGGCCGTGTCGCTGGTAGCGGGCTCGGAGTCGATGCCGAAGTACCAGAGTCCGCCGCCCGCGACACACGCCGCGAGGATGCTCCCGACGGCCCGGCGCCGGATGCGCCTGCGCCGGCGGGACGCGCCGCGCGACCCGTCACGCCCGTCGCCGCGCCCGCCCGAGCGGGTGCGCGCGGCCCGCCGTCCGGCCCCGGAACCGGCGCCCGCGCCCGAACCGCCCGAGCCCGACCGGGCGTCGAGCGGGCCCGTCGCCGCGACCGGCGCCATCCCGCCCGGGGCGGAGCGCAGCGCGGCGAGGAGCGCGGGCGCCGCGGGGACCAGCGCCAGACCGGCCAACAGCCCCTCCGCGGGCATCAGTCCGCTCCACAGCCCGGAGCAGCGCGGGCAGCCGCGGGCGTGCCGGGCGATGCGTTTGCGCCACAGCGCCGAGGGTTTGCCGTCCCAGGTGGCCAGCACGGTCCGCAGTTCCTCGCAGCGCGGCCGCGCGTCGAGTGCCCGTACCACCACCCGGGCCGCCTCCAGCTGGGCCTTCATCCGCTGCACACGGACCGCGGTGTGCTCGGGCTTCAGATCCAGGGCGGCCGCGACCTCCGCGCGGGTCAGCTCGCCCGCGCACTCCAGCCACCACAGCGACAGCAGCCCCCGGTCGTCGGGCTCCAGCCAGCGCGTGGCGTGCGCGGTCTCCTGGCGCTGGCCCGACAGCTGGAGCTGCACCACCGTCAGGTCCACGAAGTCCGCGCCCGGATCGGCCAGGTCGTGCGCCTCCTCCACGGCGGCGGGCGCGGACTGCCGGGCCAGCCAGTGGTCGCGGACCTGGTTCATCGCGATCGCGACGAGCCAGGAGCGGAACCGCTCGGGGGTGCGCAGCCCGCCCAGGCCGTCGAGGGCGCGCAGCATGGTCTCCTGCACCACGTCGTCGACGTCCACCGAGCCGTTCAGCGCCCGCCCCACGATGTTGTAGACCAGCGGAAGGTAGGCGCCGACCAGGGCGTCCTGAGCCGCCGCGTCGCCCTCGCGGGCCGCGGTCACCAGGGCCGCCGTCTCCGCCGCGTCCGTGTGCCGTGTGCTCATCAGATGTTTCCCGTCCTCGACGCCGAACGATTGTTCCCGACGACTGGGAGACCGTTCGAAGCGGCTCGGATAACAGTTGTTCGGGGACGCTTTCCGGCCGCTTCCGGCGCGGGTTTCCCGACACGGGCACGCGGCGGTCCGGCGCCGGCCAAGTCCGCCCCGTCACCGTCACCGGCACGGGCACCGGCGGCACCCACAGCGCGACGTACACGCTCACCGTCGCCACCAGTGGCGGGGGCGGTGGCGGCGGGGGTGCGCTGACGAACGCCGGCTTCGAGGCCGGTGCCCTCGGCCCCTGGACCTGCACCGGCGCCGGCACGCTGGTGACCACCCCGGTCCACTCGGGCAGCCACGCCCTCCAGGTCACGCCCGACCCCGCCGGCACCGGCGAGTGCGACCGGACCGTCACCCTCTCCCCCGACCACGGCTACCCGCTCACCGGGTGGGTCCAGGGCCCCTACGCCTCCCTCGGCGTCAGCGGCGGCGCCAACGCCGGCACCTGGTCGAACGGCTCGGACCGGAACCAGCTGAAGGCCACCTTCACGACCGGCAGCAGCGGCACCGTCACCGTGTACGTCCACGGCTGGTACGGCCGGGGCAGCGTCCACGCCGACGACCTCGCCCTCGGCTGAACGTCCACCCTCGATCACGCGCCCGGTGCCCGCAGGTGCCGGGCGCGTGGTGATGCGTGAGCCTGGAGGGGTGTCTGGTGTTCCCGCCGGCCGGATCCCGGCGCCGTACGCCGCCCCGGCGCGCCGGGCGATCCAGGTGACGCTGGTCGCCGCGGCCGGTTTCTACCTCTTCCGCTACGGCCTCGACCGCCCCGTCGCCGCCACCTACGCGCTGTTCGCCGCGGTGGCCCTGGGCGGGCTGTCCAGAATCCCGGGCACCGGGCGGCAGCGCGCCGCGGTGACGCTGCGGCTGGTCCCGGTGGGCTGGCTGCTGGTGATCGCCGGGACATGGCTGTCGGTACGGACCTGGAGCGCCGTCGTCGGCATGCTGGTCGTCGGCTTCGTGCTGGCCTTCTCGGCCGTCGGCGGCCCGCGCCCGGCCGGGGCGGCGCCGGGCCTGCAACTCCTGTACATCCTGCCGTCGTTCCCGCCGTACGACCCCGGCCGGCTCGGTGACCGGCTGCTCGGCACGACCACCGGCATGGCCCTGCTCGTCCTCGCCGAGGCCCTGCTCTTCCCCGAGCCCACGCCGCCGCCGTACCGGGCACGCGCCGCCCACGCCGCGGCCGTCGCGGCCCGCTGCGCCACTTCGCTCACGAGCCCGCCGTACGTCCTGTGCCGCGCCGATGTCCGCGCCGCCCGCGAGGCCGGTCACCGGCTGCGCTCCCTGACCGTGCCCGAGGCGGACCGCCCGGCGGGCCCGGGAGTACGGGATCGAGCGCTCTCCCACACCGGCCTGGCCGGGCGGGCGCTGCTGAGCAGGCTGCCCCGGCTGTCGGTCATGTCGGGCGGCGACGTCCCACCGCCGGCCGTGCCCGACGCCCTCGCGACCGCCGTACTCGGCGCGGTCGCGCGCCTGGCCACCGCCACCACGGGCTGTCTCCGGGAGGGCGCCTCGCCGCTGGCCGAGTACAAGGAGCTGGCCGCGGTCCGTGCCGCCCTGGCCGCACGGTCCACGACGCACCCGGCCGAGTCCGGGACACGGCCGGCGCCGGAGGTGCTGCGGCGGCACGCGGCCGTGCTGGAGGTCGCCGACGCGGCGCTGGCGATGGGGGCGGCGGCCGATCTGGCGGTGCACGGCCGGCGCGCCTGCGCGGTGGGCCCGCCGGAGCGCTTCTGGTACGCCACCGCGCGGGCGCCGGTGCTGTGGTGGCACCGGGTACGCGGGCATGCCGGGCGGCGGTCGGTGTTCTTCCAGAACGCGGTGCGCATCGCGCTGGCTCTGGCGGCGGCGCGGCTGGTGACCGCGGTGGACACGCTGCCCCACGGCTTCTGGGCGATGCTGGCGACGCTCACCCTCACCCGCACCACCATGGACGAGACCTGGAGCACCATCCGGTCGGCCCTCGCGGGCACGCTGGCCGGGGCCCTGGTGACCGGCGGAACGCTGGCGCTGGTCGGGACGCACACCAACGTCTACGCCGTCCTCCTCCCCCTGTGGATGCTGTTCGCCTTCACGGTCGGGCCCGTCAAGGGGGTCGGCTGGGCGCAGGGCCTGTTCACCGTGCTCGTGGCCCTGGTCTTCGCCCAGCTCGTGCCGCCGACCTGGCGGCTCGCGGAGGTGCGCCTGCTCGACGTGCTGGTCGGCAGCGCGATCGGCGCCGTGTTCGGGCTGCTGGCCTGGCCGCGCGGCGCCCATGACGAGCTGCGGTTCGCGGCGGCGGAGCTGCTGCGCAGGGCGGCGGAGATCGTCGTGGCGACCAGTGCCTCGGTGGCCCGGGAGGAACGGGCGGCCGTGCCTTCGGGCATGCCCCGGCACCGTTCGCTGCGGCATGCCGTGATCCTCGCGGAGTCCGCGTACGGCCAGTTCCAGAGCGAGCCTGCGCCGTTCGGGGGCCGGGGGCGCGGTCCCGCACCGCCCGGTGTGGACTGGCAGGCGGCGCTGATGGCCGGGCACCACACCCTGTGGGGTTCCGAACGGCTGCTGGAGCCGCCGTACACCGGCCTCGGCCCGGCGGCCGCGACGGTCAGCGGGCTCGGGGACCGCGTGGCCGGGCGGATGCTGCTGGTCTCGGCGGCCCTCGACCCCGGGGGCGACACCCCGTCGGCCCCGGTGCCCCGCCTCACCCGCTCCCTCCCGGGCGCCGACGCGGAACCCCCCGGCGCGCCACGGCTGTACTACGCCACCGTGTCCTGGCTGGACTCTCTCATGGCCGATCTGTCCAGGATCGCGCGTGGGGACGGGGAGGCGGGGGAGGCGGGGACCGAAGGGGAAGGCAGTGGTGCGGAGGGTGGAACAGATGGTGCAGAAGCGGAAGCCGGGGGTACCGAGAGGGGGTCCGACCGCGCAGGCGGCGGATCCCGCGGTGCCGAGGGCGGCCCAGGTGGTTCGAGACCCCGCCACGGACCGACTCCCACGCTCTGACCCCACCGGGTCGCTGCGGGACCCTCGTCCACGGGTAGGCGTGAAGTGAGGCCGGGCTCGGTCTCCCCCGCGTACGGCGCCGCGCCCGCCACGGTGCGTGCCCTGCCGGCGGGCTCGGGCCGGACACGACGACGTCGGCCGTGCGGGCCGGCGGAAGGAGCGGGAGTGGGATGAGCGGAGGGATGCGGCGCCCGGACCGGGAGGACCCCGGCATGGCGCGGGCCGAACCCGGGGCCGAGCACGCCGCGCGAACCCGGGGCGAGCATGCGGCCGAGCCCCGGGCGGACCGGGCCGCACCGTCCCCTGCGGACCAGGCCGCCACGTCACCTGCGGACCGGCCCCGGCAGACCCGCGCGGACCGGATCACGGGGTCCGCGACGGACCCGACCACGGAGACCGGGGCGGACCACACCACGGAATCCCCCACGGACCCGCCCACGGAGACCGAGGCGGACCACACCACGGAGACCCCGACGGACCCGACCACGGGAACCCCGCCGGACCACACCAGGGAGACCCCCACGGACCCGCCCACGGACACCGAGGCGGACCACACCACGGAATCTCCGGAAGACCATGCTTCGGAGCCCACCGGCCTGCTGGATCTGCTCGGTGTCGCCGCGGTGCTCCTGGAGGCCGACGGCCGGATCGACATGTGGAGCCCCCAGGCCGAGGAGCTGTTCGGTTACGACCGCGCGGAGGCGGTCGGGCAGTACGCGGCGCTCCTGCTGCTGCGCCCCGAGCACCGGGACGCGGCGATCCGGCTGTTCGCCGAGGTGATGGAGACCGGCCGGGGCTGGGCGGGCGCGTTCCCCGTCCGGCACAAGGACGGTGGCACCAGGGTCGTCGAGTTCCGCAACATGCGGCTGACCGACCACCTCGGCGACCACTACGCCCTCGGGCTGGCCACCGACCGCTCCACCCTGCGCCAGGTGGAGCGCGGCGCGGCCCTGTCCGCCCGGCTCGTCACCCAGGCCCCGATCGGGCTGGCCGTCCTCGACCCCGAGCTGCGCTACGTGACCGTCAACCCGGCCCTGGCGGCCATGCACGGCCTGTCGCCTGCCGACCACGTCGGCCGGCGCCTCGGCGAGCTGCTTCCCGACACCGTGTTCCAGGAGGTCGAGGCCTGGATGCGCGGGGTCCTGGACACCGGGGTTCCCGTGGTGAACCAGCAGGTGGTGGGCCGCACCGCCGCCGACCCGGACAATGATCACGCCTGGATGGCTTCGCTGTACCGGCTGGAGGACTACCAGGGGCACACTCTGGGCATCGCCACGGTGGCGGTGGAGGTCACCGACCGCTACCGCGCGGCCCAGGAAGCCGAGCGGGCCCAGCGGCGGCTGCGGCTGATCGCCCGCGGGTCGGCGCGCATCGGCACCACCCTGGAAGTGGAGCGCACCGCCCAGGAGCTGGCCGACGTCCTCGTGCCCGACCTGGCCGACATGGCCGCCGTGGACCTGCTGGACAGCATGCTGCGCACGGGCCGCACGGACCCGGGCGAGGGCCCGCCGCTGTTCCGCGCCCTGGCGGTGAAAACCGCCTACCACACCGACGCCGCCGCGGCGCTCGTGCCGCCCGGACGGCTCACCGTCTACCATGCCGGCCACCCTGCGGCCCAGAGCGTGCGCACCGGACGCCCCGTGCTGATCACCCATCTGGACAGCGGCGAGATCGGCCGGGTGGCCGCCGACGCCGAGGCCGCCCGGTTGCTGGCCCTGGCCGGTGTGCACACCGACATGGCCGTCCCCCTGATCGCCCGCGGTCAGTGCATCGGTGTCATGGGCCTCGCCCGCGCCCGCAATCCGCTGCCCTTCGACGCCGACGACCTGGCGCTTGCCTGCGAACTCGCCTCGCGCGCCGCGCTGAGCATCGACAACGCGGTGCTGCACCAGCACACCCGCAGCACCGCCGAGGCCCTCCAGCGCAGCCTGCTGCCCCAGCTCTCCCCCTGCCACCCCGGCCTGGAGATCGCCGCCCGGTACCGGCCCGCACAGGCGATCGGCGAGGTCGGCGGCGACTGGTACGACGTCATCCCGCTGGACGGCGACCGCACCGCCCTCGCGGTGGGCGACGTGATGGGCAGCGGGATCCCGGCCGCGGCCACCATGGGGCGGCTGCGCACCGCCACCTCCACGCTGGCCGACCTCGATCTCGACCCGGCGCGTGTCCTCGCCCACCTCGACCGGATCACCCTCGGCCTCGACCCCTACATCGCCACCTGCGTCTACGCCGTGCACGATCCGCGCCTGGGCCGCCTGGAAGTGGCCTCCGCCGGACACCTGCCGCCGGTCCTGATCCCGTCCGGCGGTTCACCGCGCCTCCTCGACCTGCCCACCGGCACCCCGTTGGGCGTCGGCAGCGGGCCGTTCGAGTCCACGACCCTCGACCTGCGCCCCGGCGACCAGCTCGTCCTGTACACGGACGGTCTGGTGGAGACCCGCGACGACCCGATCGACATCCGCCTCGCCGAACTCGTCCGGCTCCTGTCCCCGCCGTCCCCCTCCCCGGAGGAAACCTGCGACCGCCTCCTGCGCGAGCTGCGCCACCCGGCCGGCCACGACGACGTCGCCCTCCTCATCGCGTGCGTGCTCCCTCTGGAGTCCTAGCGTCCCGGGGCTGACGGCGCCGCCGGGCCGACCGCCGTGACCAGCCAGGACGTGCTGGGGAGGCGGACCGTGCCGTCCGCGGCCTCGTGGGCGCGCAGGTGTTCCGCCAGGGCGTGGCGGGCACGCTCCCGTGTCGGGGCGTCGGCCTGTCGCAGCAGGTGGTGGCCGGGGCCCGTGCCCAGGAGGAAGTCCGCGGCGTCCGCGGCGTCGCGGCCCCAGGTGCCGGGGGCCTCCGCCTGGTCGACGGTGACGGCGGTGAAGCCGGCCGCGGTGAGGACGTCGTGGATGCGGTCACGGGAGGCCAGGGAGAACATGCCGGGCAGTCCGGGCCTGCCGAGGTCGCCGAACGACAGGAGGCCGCGCAGGGACGCCAGCGCCGCCACCCCGCCGTTGAGCGCGGCGTCGGCGGGGCAGACGAACGCCAGGCGTCCGCCGGGGCGCAGCGCCCGGCCGACGTTGCCGAACGCCGCCACGGGGTCGGCGTAGAACATCACCCCGAATCGGCTGATCGCCGCGTCGAACGCGCCCGGTTCGAAGGGGTGCGCCTGCGCGTCGCCCTGGACGAAGGAGACGTTGGCGATGCCCTCCCGCTCCGCGCGGGCCCGCGCCTCGGCCAGCATCGGGCCGGACAGGTCGAGGCCCAGCGCGCTCCCCCGGGGCACGCGAAGCGCGGCGCGGCGCGTGGTCTGCCCGGAGCCGCAGCCGAGGTCGAGGACCCGGTGCGTCCCGGTGAGTGCGGCGGCGTCGAGCAGCGGCTCGTCGAAGCCCTCGTTCACGGCGTTCCATCGGTCCTGGTTGCGTGCCCAGTGGATGCCTTCCGGGCCGTTCCATGCCTGCGCCTGCTCGGTGTTGACGATGTCCGGCACGGGTGCCTCCTGCGGTGGCCGGCGGAGAATGGGCGTACGCCCAGACTGTATGGGCGCGCGCCCATACATGCAATCCCGTTACCATCCGGGGAGTTCGCGCCCCTCGCGGGCGATGAGGGAAGGACGGAAGAGAGGCCCATGTCACCGCGCGGAGTAGCGACGCCGGACGTGCGCGAGCGGCTGTTCGCGGCGGCCGAGCGCGTCGTGGAGAGGGACGGCCCCGGCGCGCTCACCAGCCGTGCCGTCACCACCGAGGCGGGCTGCGCCAAGGGGCTGCTGCACGCGCACTTCGAGGGGCTCGACGCGTTCGTGGCCGAGCTGTGCCTCGACCGGTTCGCGCGGACGGCGGTGAAGGCGCGAGAACTGTCGGGGCGCGCCGGGCAGGGCACGGTGGCGCGGAACCTCGACGCCGTCGTCCTCGCGCTGTTCGACTCCGGCGGCCCCGCCCTGTCGGGTCTGGCCATGACCCGCCCCGCCGCCGCGTCACGCGTCCGCGCGGCCCTCGAAGGCGGGGCGCCGGGCTTCACCGCGATCGAGGAGGCCGTCACCGGCTATCTGGAGGCCGAGCAGGGGCTCGGCAGAGTGGCGGCGACCGTCGACCCGCGCACCGCGGCACTCGCCATCGTCGGCACCGCCCACCACCTCCTGATGACGAGCCGGCCCGGCACGGCCGACCCCCGGCCCGCCATGACACGCCTGGTGGCCACCCTGGTGCACACCTAGGGCAGGCCCCGGCGGCTCACCGCTCGCGCTCCAGCAGAGCGAGCACCTGGGGCCGTACGACCATCCACGCGGCGGCGGGCAGATCGCCGAGGGCGGTGGCGCGCAGGGCCTGGAGGGTCTCCTCGGGACCGGTGCCGTGCACGGCGGTGCCGGCGAGCACGTCGTAGCCGTCCCGTACGGCGACCCGCACGACGTGCCCCGCGCCGGCGCGGCGGTGGAGGGCCGAGGCCGCCACGAGGGGCGGCGGACCGCCCGCGTCGGCCGGGAGCTTGCGGTAGGCGCAGGCGATCGGGGCGCGCCAGCGGAGGCTGAGCAACAGGGGCCGCTTGGCAAGGACTTCGGCCAGGTCCGTCTCGCGGACGCCGTCGGTCTCCAGCACCGTGGCCCGCGCGTCGAGGGCCAGCGCGGCGGGAAGCAGACAACGCAGCGTGCTGCCCACGAGGTTGCCGCCGACGGTCGCCGTCCGGCGTACGGCCCCGGTGCCCACGGTGCCGGCCGCGAGGCGCAGGACGTCCGGCACCCGGCCGTCGATCCGCCCGAGGAGCACGGCGGCGCCGAGCGTCTCGGGTCCGATGACGTTGGCCTCCGGCAACTGCCGCAGCGACATGGCCAGTTCGGGGAACCCGTCGCGCTGCCAGGTGGCCCACACGAGCGTCGCCCCGCCGACCGGGACGGCTCCCTCGGCCAGGCACTCCCGGGCTTCGGACAAGGACGCGGGCAGACGCAACAGCACGGTGACCGACCTGCCTTCCTCGGGGAGACCGCAGTCTGCTCGGGCGGGCGGGGGCGCGTACAGGGCTCACACGGGGCACACCGGGTCAACTCAGGCGCTTCTCAGGGAAGTTCGCCGGTAACAGGAATGTGGTCCCCGCGGGCGGGACCACCGGACCCGGTCCCCGGGTCGGCCGGCCCTGGGGGCGGGGGCGGCGCACGGGGGACGCTGGGTGCGCTGCACCGAACGATCAGCACGCAACGATCAGAAGGAGTGGAGCACATGAGTGCCAGGGACACCGGCGTCCACGCCCCCGAGACCCCCGTCGCCGTACGTGTGCGGGCCGACGGCGAGATGGACGAGGAGGACCTCGCCTACCTCCGGGAGAAGGTGGAGGCCGTGCTCGGCCGACCGGGCCTGCCGCCCGTGAGCGGCGAGATCCGGATCATCAGGGCGGCCGCCCACCACGTCGGACAGCCCTGGACCGCCGGCGCCGAGATCCGGGTGGGCGGCTACCTCGTCGTCGTCCACGCCCGCGAGTCCAGCGCCCGCGAACTCGCCGACCGCCTCCAGGACCGCCTGCGCAGCCGCACCGACCGCGTCACCCACCGCGCCCACTGCACCCGCAGGACGGCGACACCGCCGCCGTGGCGGGGCGGCGTGGCGTCCTGAACGACCGTCGGCGACAGGCAGGTTGACGGGAGGAGAACCGCGGGGCGCCCCGCCGAACCGGCACGGCCGGGTACGGCGGGGCGCCCCGCAGCCGTCGGCCGGAACACGTGGCACGGCTCCCCCGACGCCCCCCACGGCCCCGGCGCCCGGAACACGTGGCACGGCTCCCGACGCCCCCACACGCCCCGGCGCCCGGACGCCGCGACGCGCCCGCACACCACCCCCGCACCCCGCACGGCCCCGAACACCCCGACGCGCCCCGCCCGGACCATCCCGAGCGGGGCGCGCGGCGCCTCGTGTCCGTCACCCTCAGTCGTGCGGCACCACCACCACCGGCGCCTTCGCGTGGTGCAGCACCGCATGCGTCACCGGACCGATGTGCGTGCCGAACGACGCGGGCCGACGGCGCCGGCCGACGACCACCAGCCCGGCGTCGTGCGACGCCTCGACCAGTTGCAGCGACGCGCTGCCGTACCCGCACTCCTCGGTGACCTCGACCGCGGGGTACTTCTGCCGCCACGGCTTGAGCACCTCGGTGAGCGCGGCCTCCTCCTGGAGGGACCATTCCTGGTCGAAGGTGGGGTCGGCGGCGAAGCCGTAGACGTAGTACGTCGGCATGGACCACGTGCGCACGGCCCGCACCGAGGTCCCGCGTCGCTCGGCCTCCTCGAAGGCGAAGGCGAACACCGCCTCGTCGGGCGCGGTGGTGTCGACACCGAGGACGACCGGGCCCTCGGCGGCGTCGCCGTCGTGCTGCCACCCGGACCGCACCAGGACGACGGGCCGTCCGGCGCGGGCGACCACGGAGAAGCCCACGGAGCCGACGAGATAGCCGCCGACCCGGCCGAGGCCCCGCGAACCGAGCACCAGCAGCTCGGACTCCTCGGCGACCGCCGCGAGCACCTCGCCCGGGTAGCCGTCCCGGTGCTCGGACAGCACCTCCAGGTCGGGGTGGCGCTGCCGCAGTTCCTCGGCCGTCTCGCCGGAGATCCGCTCGGTCCAGTGCCGCTGCGTCGCCGTGCCGATCACCGGGTCCTCCGCCATCGCCTCGGTCACCGGCTCCCACACGTGCACCAGACGCAGCGGCAGGCCGCGCAGCCGCGCCTCGCCTGCCGCCCACTCGGCGGCGGTACGGCTCTCGGGGGAGCCGTCGAGGCCCACGGTGACGGTGCGGGACATGACGTCCACCTCCTGTTGTCGGACATCCCGTTCGGGATCGGCTCAAGCCTCGCCCCGACGGCACCCCGGCGGGCAGGGCCCTCAGGGCCTCTGTACGGGGCCGATCGTCCCTGAGGCGGGCACAATGGCGGACGCGACCGCTTGTGCTCGACCGGGACCGGTCCTGCACGGGTTCGTCCGCCGTGGGTATGTGTTCCGGCCATGACGCGACAAGTCACGGCGGTGGGAGGCCGGTTGCGCTGGGATGTCCGTAGCATCACGAGCGACATGGCGGGATAGATATGAATGCTTGCGTGGACGAGCAGGCCTGTGCGGCGGAGCCCGCGGTTCCCGAGCGGTGCCGGTGCGGAGCCCTTGCGCCGCGGGGCGGCCCGTCGACGGCCGAGGAACGGTTCCGCGGGCTGCTGGAGGCGGCGCCGGACGCCATGGTGATCGTGGACGACACCGGCGTCATCCGGCTGGTCAACGCGCAGACCGAGGCCCTGTTCGGCTACCGCCGCCAGGAACTGCTCGGCCGCCCCGTCGAGTTGCTCGTGCCCCACCGATTCCGCGACCACCACACCCGGCACCGCGACGGCTACGCGGCCAACCGGCAGGTGCGCCCCATGGGCGCGGGGCTCGAACTGCACGGTCTGCGCAAGGACGGCAGCGAGTTCCCGGTCGAGATCAGTCTGAGCCCGATGGAGACGGCGGACGGGCTGCTGGTCTCCGCGGCCGTGCGCGACGTCAGCGACCGCAAGGCGGCCGAGGCCCGGATCAACGAACTCGCCGCGCTCGTGGAGTCCTCCCAGGACGCCATCCTCGCCAAGACCCTCGACGGCGACATCACGTACTGGAACGCGGCCGCCGCCGAGCTGTACGGCTACACCGCCGAGGAGGCCATCGGCCGGCACGTCTCGATGCTCGCCCCCACCGAACTCCAGGACGACATCTGGGCGTTGCTCGAACGCCTGCGCAAGGGGGAGAAGGTCGAGCACTTCGAGACGCTGCGGGTCACCAAGGCGGGGACGCTGCTGGACGTCGACGTCACGCTGTGGCCGACCCGGGACACCGGGGGCAATGTCGTCGGGGCGTGCGCCATCGTGCGCGACATCAGGGACCGCAAGCAGGTGGAGGCCGAGCTGACGGCCCTGCTGGAGCAGCAGCGGCACATCGCCCTCACCCTCCAGCGCAGCCTGATGGGGACGCCACCCGCCCTGCCCGGCCTGGACACCGCGAGCCGCTACCGGCCCGCCACCCAGGGCGCCGGCGTCGGCGGCGACTGGTTCGACCTGATACCGCTGGGCGCCGGCCGGGTGGGCGTCCTCATCGGCGATGTGATGGGCCGCGGTCTGGAGGCGGCCGCCGTGATGGGGCAACTGCGCTCGGCCGCGCACGCGCTCGCCAAGACCGGCATGCAGCCGCGCCAGTTGATGCAGGCCCTGGACACCGTGGTCGCCGACCTGGACGTACCCGACCAGCTGGTCACCTGCTGCTATCTGGTCGTCGCCCCGGACGCGGGCACCGTCACCGTCTGCTCCGCCGGGCATCTGCCGACCCTGGTGGTCGGCCCCTGGGAGGGTGTGCGCGCGCTGCCCGCACCGGTCAACGCGCCGCTCGGGGTGGGCGGTGTGCTGTACGAGCAGGCGTGCTCGGACATCGCCCCGGGCGCCACGCTGGTGCTGTACACCGACGGGCTGATCGAGACGCCGGGCAGCGACATCGAGGCGCGGGTCGGCGAACTCACCGCCGTCCTGGACACGTTCTTCCCGCGCTCCCCCAACCTGGAGGCGGCAGCCGACCATGTGCTGGCCGAACTGCTGCCGGACGCCGACGGCCATGACGACGACGTGACCCTGCTGTTCGCGCAGCTCCCGGCGGCGCCGCTGGCCGCCGTCACCACCGATCTGGCCGCCGCCCCCTCCTCCGTCCCCGAGGGGCGGGCGTTTCTGCGCCGCACGCTGGCCTCGTGGGAGTGTCCCGCCCCGGCCGACGACGCGCTCCTGCTGCTGTCGGAGACCCTCACCAACGCGGTGCAGCACGCCGAGGGCCCGGTGGGGCTGCGGCTGTGCCGTACCGCCACGGATCTCACCGTCGAGGTCAGCGACCGCAGCCCGCATCTCCCCCAGCCCCGGCACGCCGCGGGGGACGAGGAGTCCGGGCGGGGCCTGTTCCTGGTCCGCACCCTCGCCGACGGCTGGGGGGTACGGCCCACCGACGAGGGCAAGACGACCTGGTTCACGCTGAAGCTGTGAACGCCCGCGCACCGGTGGGCCCGTGCGGGGCACACCGGTGCGCGGGAGAAGGCGTCACGGGGACGGACGAGGGGGCGTCACGGCTCGGGTCGTACCAGCGTGCCCGCTCTGCCGTGCACGATCTCGTACGCCGCGTCCAGTGCCCCGATCGCGGCGAGGCCGCCGGTGCGTTCGACGAACCGGGCCGCCGCCTCGGTCTTGGGCGCCATGGAGCCTGCCGGGAAGTCGCCGCGGCGCAGCTCGGCGGGCGTGGCCTCCAGGACGGGCCGCTGGTGGGGGCCGCCGAAATCGGCGTACACATGCGGCACATCGGTGAGGATCAGCAGGAAGTCCGCCTTGAGGTCCTCCGCGAGCAGGGCCGCGGTCAGGTCCTTGTCGATGACGGCCTCCACCCCGCGCAGCCCGCCGCGGTCGCCGTCGACGACCGGGACGCCGCCGCCTCCGGCGCAGACCACGAGGGTGCCGAGGCCCAGCAGGTCCTGGACGGTGCCGGTCTCCAGGATCCGCTCGGGCGCCGGGGAGGGCACCACGCGGCGCCATCCGGTGGTGTCCCGGGCGATGTGCCAGCCCCGATCGCGGGAGAGCGCGCGGGCGGCCTCCGCGGGGTACACCTGGCCGATGAACTTCTCCGGATGCCCGAAGGCGGGGTCGTCGGCCCGCACCAGGGTGTGGGTCACCAGGGCGGCGACCCGCCGTCCGGGCAGGGCGTCGTGCAGGGCGCGCACCAGCAGGGAGCCGATCATGCCCTGGGTCTGGGCGCCGAGCAGGTCCAGCGGGTAGGGCGCGCTCAGTGCGGCGTCGGCGGCGCTCTCCATGGCCAGCAGCCCGATCTGGGGGCCGTTGCCATGGGTGACGACGACCTCGTGGTCGTGGGCCAGGGCGGCGATCGCGAGGGCCACACGGTCGATGTTGGCCTGCTGGACATCGGCGTCGGGGCGTTCCCCGCGGTGCAGCAGCGCGTTGCCGCCGAGGGCGATGACGATACGCATCGGTCAGCCCTCCACGGCGCCGGGGCGGTCCGCCAGGGTGGCGACGAGGATCGCCTTGATGGTGTGCAGCCGGTTCTCCGCCTGGTCGAAGACGAGCGAGCGGGGCGAGGAGAAGACCTCGTCGGCGACCTCAAGTCCGCTGAGGCCGTACGTCTCGCGCAGTTGGCGGCCGAGCCGGGTGCGGTCGTCGTGCAGGGAGGGCAGGCAGTGCATGAAGGCGACGTCGGGATTGCCCGTCGCGGCCAGCGTCTTGGCGTTGACCTGGTACGGCAGCAGCAGGTCGATGCGTTCCTTCCAGGTGTCGGCCGGCTCGCCCATGGAGACCCAGACGTCGGTGTGCAGGAAGTCAACCCCGTGTACGGCGGTCCCGACGTCCTCGGTGAGGGTGATCCGGGCGCCGCTGCGCTCGGCCCGCGCCCGGCAGGCGGCGACCAGCTCGCCGTCCGGCCACAGCGCGCGGGGCGCGGCGATCCGCACGTCCATGCCGAGCAGTGCGCCCATGGACAGCAGCGAGTTGCCCATGTTGTTGCGGGCGTCGCCCAGGTAGCAGTAGCTGATCTCCGACAGCGGCTTGGCGCTGTGCTCGCGCATGGTGAACACGTCGCACAGGCTCTGGGTCGGGTGCGCGGTGTCGGTCAGCCCGTTGTAGACGGGGACGCCCGAATGCGTGGCCAGTTCGGTGACGATCGACTGGGCGGAGCCCCGGTACTCGATGCCGTCGAACATGCGGCCGAGGACACGGGCGGTGTCGGCGACGGACTCCTTGACACCGAGGTGGGTGTCGCCGGGGCCGAGGTAGGTGGTGGCGGCGCCCTGGTCGCGGGCGGCGACCTCGAAGGCGCAGCGGGTGCGGGTGGAGGTCTTCTCGAAGATCAGCGCGAGCTGTTTGCCGGTCAGCCGGGGGTGTTCGGTGCCCGCCCGCCGGGCCGCCTTGAGGTCGGCGGCGAGATCGAGGAGGTGGCCGATCTCGGCGGCGGTGAAGTCGAGTTCGCTCAGGTAGGAGCGGCCTCGCAGGTCGGTGGTCATCTCTGGTCCTCGGGGTGGTGTCAGGCGACCGGGTCGCGTTCGATCGGGCAGCTCATGCAGCGCGGGCCGCCCCGGCCGCGGCCGAGTTCGGAGCCGGCGATGGTGACGATCTCGATGCCCTGCTTGCGCAGATAGGTGTTGGTGGTGACGTTGCGCTCGTAGCCGACGACGACGCCGGGTTCGAGGGCGAGGAAGTTGCTGCCGTCGTCCCACTGTTCACGCTCGGCGCCCCGGATGTCCTGCGGCGCGGACAGCATGCGGACCTTGTCGAGGTCGAGCGCCTCGGCGAGGGCGGTCGCGAGGTCGGAGTCGGGGGTGACGGCGAAGCGGACCGGGCGGGCGTCGCTGGGCGTGAGGGTCCACGAGCGCAGGGAGTCGGCGAGGCCCGGGTAGACCACGAAGGCGTCGCGGTCGACCATGGTGAGCACGGTGTCCAGGTGCATGTAGGCGCGCTGGGCCGGGAGTTGGACGGCGATCACCCGGGTCGCCGTACCGGCGGCGAAGAGCCGGGCGGCCAGGTTCTCCACCGCCTGGGCGGTGGTGCGCTCCCCCATGCCGACCATGACGGCCCCGTTGCCGAGGACATGGACGTCGCCGCCCTCCAGGGTGCCCACCGGCCCGTCCAGGATCGGCTGGGGGGCCTGGGCGGCGAACAGCGGGTGGAACCGGTAGATCGTCTCGGCGTGCAGGCTCTCGCGCCGCCGGGCGGCCTTGGCCATCGGGTTGATGGACAGACGGTCGTAGATCCAGCAGGAGTTGTCGCGCGGGAAGAGGTGGTTGGGCAGCGGCGCGAGGGCGAAGTCCTCGTCGTCCAGGGCGTTCCAGACCAGGCTGTGCGGGCTGGCGAGCGGCAGGTCGCTCTTGAGCAGGCCGCCGATGAGGTACCCGGCCAGGGTCTCGCCGTCGAGACCGGCACACAGTTCGCGCACCGGGTCCACGAGGGCGGGACCGACGGTGGCGGTGGTCACCACCCGGTCGAGCAGCCAGTCGCGGGCGCCGGGGATGTCGAGGCTCTGGGCGAGCAGATCGGCGAAGTAGTGCACGCGGGCGCCGTGGTCGCGCAGGACCTGGGCGAAGGCGTCGTGCTCCTCGCGGGCCCGCTTGGCCCACAGGATGTCGTCGAAGAGCAGCGCGTCGACGTTGCGCGGGGTGAGCCGGGAGAGTTCGAGTCCGGGCCGGTGCAGGATGACCTGGCGCAGCCGGCCGGCCTCGGAGTCGACGTGGAAGGTGGTCATGACGGTCGTCCTTCGATGGGTCGGTCAGGGGTGTCAGTCGTGGTGGCGCAGGGGGTTGAGGCGGTGGGCCCGGGTGGCCCAGGGGCGCCGGGCGGCGCGGGCCGCGGGAGGCGTCTCGGGGGCGCGGGCCCCGGTGGCCGGTGCCGGGATCGGCACGGTCTCGCCGTACTCGCCGCGGTCGCGCTTGAGCCAGATGTAGACCGGCAGTCCGAGCAGGACCACGAACAGGCCGTAGTAGACGGTCTGGTAGCCGCTGCCCTGGATCGACCAGTACGAGAAGGCCATCGCCAGCGCCGCGACGACGACGTCCCTCGCCAGCCGTCCGGGCTTCAGGCTCGCCCGGCCGCGGACCAGCAGCCAGTACAGCTGGGCGGCGGCGGAGAAGAGATACGGGATGACCGCGGTGAGCACGCTGAGCAGCACGATCTTGGTGAAGACGTCCTGGAAGCGGGTGTAGCTGAACACCGTGATCAGGGAGGCCAGTACGGTCGAGGCGACGATCCCGAAGACCGGTACGTCGTTCTTGCCGCGCAGCCGGGAGAAGGCGCCGGGGAAGAGCCCGTCGCGGGCGGCGGCATACGGCATCTCGGCGCACAGCATGGTCCAGCCGTTCAGGGCGCCGATCCCCGAGACGATGGCGGCCACCGCGACGGCGTCGCCGGCCCAGCTGCCGCCGAAGATGTTGTTCGCGGCATCGCTGAACGGCGCGGTGGACGAGCCGAGTTCGCCGTGCGGGACCGTGCCGAGGACCGCGAGGGTGCCGAGTATGTAGATGACGGCGCAGGCGAGGGTGCCGTACACGGTGGCGCGCGGCACGTTGCGGCCCGGTTCGCGCACGCGTCCGGCGACGACCGAGGCGGCCTCCAGGCCGAGATAGCTGAACAGGGCGATCGCCGCGGCCGCCGAGATCGCGCCCGGCGCGGACTGGTGACTGGCGTTGAACGGGCCGAAGTTGTCCGCCTTGATGAAGAGCAGCCCGACGGTGGCCATGAAGACCAGCGGGACGAACTTCAGCACCGTGGTGACGACTTGGAAGGCGCCGATGTTGCGCACCCCGGTGAGGTTGACCGCGGCGGGAATCCACAGGCCGGTGAGCGCGATGAGGAGGGACACACCGGTGCGGTGCCCGGTGTTGACGAACACCTCGACATAGCCGACCCAGGCGACCGCGATCGCCGCGTTCCCCGCCCATGCGGTGATCCAGTACGACCAGGCGTTGAGGAACCCGGCGAACTCGCCGAAGGCCTCCCGGGCGTACACATAGGGACCACCGCTGCCCGGCACGCGCCGGGACAGCGAGCCGAAGGTCATCGCCAGCGCGAGCGCGCCGAGGGTGACGACGCCGAAGGCCACCAGGGCGATCGGTCCGTAGGGGGCGAGCGCGGAGGGGAGCGCGAAGACGCCGGTGCCGATGATGCTGCCGATCACCAGGGCGGTGGCGGCGGGCAGCCCGAGGGCGGCCGATGGAGCGGGTTTTTCTCCGCCGGGGGTCTCTCCCCCGCCACGGGCTTCCTGCCCGCTGCGTGTGGTCGTGGACATGCCTGTGCTCCTTGTGCGCCTCGATGGGCTCCGGTGCTGGTGCCCCACTGATCCTGCTGGTCGGCGAGGTGCGCGATGAGCGGCAACCGGTCCCCTCCTGGGCGCCCACAGGCCCCCAGGCCCCGGGACGTACGGCCCTGCCTCGGGGGGTACCCGGGGTGTTGGCTGGATGCCGTAACACTTCGGCCGTCCCGGTCCGCCGGGGCGCACAGAACGGAGGGACGTCATGGCAGACGCTCCGCGGCAGTCCCGGGTCCACCTCGTCGGCGGGGGCATCGCCTCACTCGCGGCGGCGGTCTTCCTGGTCCGCGACGCCGGCCTTCCCGGCGAGAACATCCGCGTCCTGGAGGAGTTGCCCGTGGCGGGCGGCTCCATGGACGGCAGGGGGGAGCCCGCAGGCTACGTCACCCGCGGCGGGCGGATGCTGGAGGAGGAGGCGTACACCTGCCTGTGGGACCTCCTGGAGACGGTTCCGACCCTGGACGACGAGACGGTCTCGGTGCGCCAGGAGATCGTCGACTTCAACGAGAAGTGGCCCACCGAGGCCAAGGCCCGGCTGATCGGCGCGGGCGCGCGGATCCTGGACGCCGCCGACTACGGCCTCGACACCCACGACCGCGTGGAGCTGCTGCGGCTGCTGATGCTGCCCGAACGGGTGATCGGCGCCCGACGCATCGAGGACTTCTTCTCCCCGCACTTCTTCGCCACCCACTTCTGGACGATGTGGCGCACCACGTTCGCCTTCCAGAACTGGCACAGCGCCATCGAACTGCGCCGCTATCTCCTGCGCTTCCTCCAGGAGTTCCCGCGCATGCACACCCTGTCCGGGGTGCGCCGCACCCGGCTCAACCAGTACGACTCCGTCATCCGGCCGGTGCGGGCCTGGCTGGAGGCCCGCGGGGTGCGCTTCGAGCACGGTGTACGGGTCACCGACGCGGACTTCACCACCGACGAGCGGGGCGTACGACGGCTGCGGCGGCTCCACCTGGAGCGCGCGGGCGCGCCGGAGACCTGTGAACTCGGCGACGACGACTACGCGTTCCTCACTCTCGGCTCGATGACCGCCGACGCGGCGTACGGCAGCGACGACCGGGCGCCCGAGCTGATCCGGGACAAGCGCGACGGCGGCTGGCGGCTGTGGGAGGCGCTCGCCGCCAAGGCGGACGACTTCGGCCGGCCCGCGGTCTTCAACGGCAACGTGGACGACGCGAAGTGGGAGTCCTTCACGCTCACCATGCGCTCCCCGCTGCTGCTGCACCGCATCGAGGAACTGTCGGGCAACCTGCCCGGCACCGGCGCGCTGATGACCTTCAAGGACTCCGGCTGGCTGATGTCCGTGGTCGTCCCGCACGCACCGCACTTCGCGGGCCAGCCCGAGGACGTCTCCACCCTGTGGGGCTACGGCCTCTTCACCGACCGGCCCGGCGACTTCACCGGCAAGCCGATGGCCGAGTGCACCGGCCGCGAGATCCTCACCGAACTCCTCGGCCACCTCGGCATGTCCGACATCGAGGAGCGGGTGGCGGCGACCACGACCGTGGTCCCGGTGATGATGCCGTACATCACCAGCCAGTTCGCCCCGCGCTCGGTCGGTGACCGGCCGCTGGTGGTCCCGCGCGGCTCGGCGAACTTCGCGTTCCTCGGCCAGTACACCGAGGTCCCGGAGGACGTCGTCTTCACCGTCGAGTACTCGGTGCGCGGCGCGATGCACGCCGTGTACGAGCTGTTCGACGTCGACCGCGAGATCCCCGGCATCTACCACGCCCTCGCCGACCCGCGCGGCGCGTTCGGGGTGCTGCGGGCCGCGCTGCTCTGAGCCGTGATCCCACGGACCCGACCGGGCGGGGCGGCGGCCCACGACGGGACGGAGAGGGCCCGCACGGGGTCGTACAAGGGCCGACCGGCCCTATCCCGGCCGGGTCCGCGCGGGGACGATGGCGTGGTGCTCCAGAACGACGGCTTTCGCGCACTCGACAGGCAGACCTGCCTGCGCCTGCTGGCCGGGGTGCCGGTCGGCCGGGTCGTGTACACCAGGCAGGCGCTCCCCGCGGTCCTCCCCGTCAATTTCTGCCTCGACGCGGACTCCTCCGTGCTGCTGCGCACCTCGGCCGGCTCGGACCTGGTGCGCGCCATCGACGGCGCGGTGGTCGCCTTCGAGGCGGACGAGTTCGACGCGGAGACCCGCTCGGGCTGGAGCGTGGTCGTCACCGGGCGGGCCGCGCTGCTGACCGACACCGACGGCCATGAACTCCTCGACGGTCCGGACTCCTGGATGCCGGTCCGCGACGACGTGCTGGTGCGGATCGACTCCGAGGTGGTCACCGGACGCGAGCTGACGGGTGCGTGAGCGTGCTCAGTGGGCGGTCCAGCCGCCGTCCAGGAGCAGGGACGTGCCGGTGACGAAGGACGCCTGAGGACTGCACAGATAGGCCACGGCCTCGGCGACCTCCTCGGGCTCGATGAGCCGCCGCAGCGCGCTGTCCTTCAGCAGCACCTCGGACAGGACGCGCTCCTCGGGGATGCCGTGCGCCCGCGCCTGGTCGGCGATCTGCTTCTCCACCAAGGGGGTGCGGACGTAGGCCGGGTTCACGCAGTTGGAGGTGACGCCGTGCGCGGCGCCCTCCAGCGCGGCCGTCTTGGACAGCCCCTCCAGACCGTGCTTGGCGGCGACGTAGGCGGACTTGAACGCCGAGGCGCGCAGTCCGTGCACCGAGGACACGTTGACGATCCGGCCCCAGCCCTGCGCGTACATGTGCGGAAGGGCGCCGCGCACCAGACGGAACGGCGCCTCCAGCATCACGGTCAGCACCGTGTGGAAGACGTCCGGCGGGAACTCCTTGATGGGGCGCACCAGTTGCAGCCCCGCGTTGTTGACCAGCACATCGGTGCCGGCGGCCGCTTCCTCGGCCGCGTCGAGGTCGGTCAGGTCGAGGGGGTGCGGGACGACGGTGCCCGCGAGGTCCGGTTCGCCCTGCGCCTCCCGGGCGAGTGCGGCCAGCCCGTCCTCGTCCCGGTCGACGGCTCTCACCCGTGCCCCGGCGGCCGCGAGGCGCAGCGCGCAGGCGCGGCCGATGCCGCTCGCGGCACCCGTGACGAGGGCGGCGCGGCCGGCGAGATCGAGGGCGAGGGGCTGGACGGGGGTGGTCATGGACCGACCCTAGGCGAAGGGCGCGGGCGGCGGCGTCAGCCGGCGGTCGCCGGGGCGAACCAGGTGGGTTCCTCCGTCATGGCCCGCTTGATCCGGTGGAGCGCGAACTCGTTCAGCTCGGGCAGCGCGTCCACCTCGAACCAGCCGACCTCCAGCGACTCGTCGTCGTTGACCCGGGCCTCGCCGCCCACCGCGCGGCAGCGGAAGGTGATGTCCATGTACTGGCAGACGTCCCCGTTGTCGTACGTGACCGGCTGGAGCGCCTGGACCAGGACGACCCGCTCGGGCAGGCAGCGCACCGCCGTCTCCTCGAAGACCTCCCGCACCGCGCAGTCCGCGGGCTGCTCACCCGGCTCCGGGATGCCGCCGACCACCGACCATTTCCGGGTGTCGGTGCGCCGGCCGAGCAGCACCCTGCCCTCGTCGTCGAAGACGATCGCGGTGACCCCGGGCAGCCAGAGCAGCTGCCGCCCGGCCGAGGCACGCAGGGTGCGGATGAAGTCAGGAGTAGCCATGGGACCGACCCTAACCGGCCCTGGGCACGCTCCCGGGCCGGTCGGGTGCGGGAACGAGTACACGTATGAGCACCCGTACACGTACGGGTACGGGTACGGGTACGACGGTGTACGGCTGCCCGTGTGCTACGCCTCGCCGGCGCGGCGGGCCCGCAGCCCGCTCCCGATCGCCCAGCCGATGCCGCCGACGGCGACGAGCACGAGCGCCGTCTCCGGCAGGATGCCCAGGTCGGTGGCGGGCGTGGTGGAGGTGCGCAGCGGCACCTTCTGCTCCAGGTAGGCGGGCACGAACATGCCGGTCTTCTGGGTGATCCTCCCGTCCGGCATGATGATCGCGCTGACACCGCTGGTCACCGGCACGGTCACGGTGCGGCTGTGCTCGACGGCGCGGATGCGGGACATGGCGAGCTGCTGGTAGGTCATCTCGCTGCGGTCGAACGTCGCGTTGTTGCTCGGCACGGAGATCATCTCGGCGCCGTGCGTCACGGTGTCCCGCACGTCCCAGTCGAAGGCGGCCTCGTAGCAGGTCGCGAGGCCGACCTTGGCGCCGTCCATGTCGAACACGCCCGGCCTGGTGCCCCGGCTGAAGTCCCGGCGGAGCATCGTGGTCCAGTCCTTGTTGACGGCCCCGACGAACCCGCGCAGCGGCATGTACTCGCCGAACGGCTGGATCTGCCGTTTGTCGTAGGTCTGCGTCGGGCCCTTGGCCGGGTCCCACAGGATCTGCTCGTTGAGCTGCTTGCCGTCCTTGTCCACGACGGCACCGACCGAGATGGGCACCCCGATCGCCTGCGAGGCCTCGTCGATGACGGCGGCGGCGTCGGGGTCGTTGTAGGGGTCGAGGTCGGAGGAGTTCTCCGGCCAGAGCACGAAGTCGGGCCTCGGGACCTTGCCGGCCTTGACGTCGGCGGCGAGTGCGAGGGTCTCGCGCACATGGTGGTCGAGCACCGCCCGGCGCTGGGCGCTGAATTCCAGGCCCGCGCGCGGCACGTTGCCCTGGATCACGGCGACCGTCCGGGTGCCGTCCTCGGCCCGGTCGCTCACCAGGCCGCGCGCGGCGACCGCGCCGGCCACCGGCACGGCCACGCTGAGCAGCGCGGCGGCGGCCGTCGCGCGGCGCACGGTGCGGGAGCGGCGCCGTTCGGCGATCAGACGGACCGCTTCGTGGAGACCGAATCCGCACAGGGCGACCGCGAAGCCCAGCACGGGGGTGCCGCCGACCGCGGCGAGCGGCAGGAAGACGCCGTCCGCCTGCCCGAACGCGATCTTCCCCCAGGGGAAGCCCCCGAAGGGAGCGCGCGCCCGTACGGCCTCGCCCGTGATCCAGACGGCCGCGGCCCACACCGGCCAGGCGGGCAGCCTGGACACGGCGGCGACGCCCACGCCGACCAGGGCGACGAACACGGCCTCCACCGCGACCAGGGCCAGCCAGGGCACGAAGCCGACCTCCACGCCGGTCCACACCAGCAGGGGCAGCAGGAAGCCGAGCCCGAAGAGATAACCGAGCCCGAGCGCCGCCTTCCACCCGCGCCCCCGCAGCACCCACCCGAACCCGGCGAACGCGGGCAGCGCCAGCCACCACAGGGGACGCGGCGGAAAACTGACATAGAGCAGCACCCCGCAGAGGGCGGAGGCGACGGCCGGGACCAGGCGCAGCAGCCGGCGGCGAAGCGCGCCGGGCGCGGGGGACTGCCGGACCCGGTCCGGCTGGTCCACGGAAGTTGCGGTGACGGTCACCCGGGTGAGTGTACGGCGGCTGACCTCGGCCTCGACAGCCACGGTCCGCGCGCGGACGGCCCGCCCCGCCGCTCGTCAGCCGGCCGCCGCGGCCGGGGACCACACGCCGAACCACTGCTCGGCGCCGTACTCCTCGAACCGCTCCACCTCGGTGAACCCCAGCTTCGCCGCGAGGCGCATCGAGCGGTCGTTGGCGGTCTGGGTGGTGAGCACCACCGGCTCGCCGGGCAGCGCGCCGGCGAGCCAGTCGAGTGCCGCCGCGCACGCCTCGGCGGCGTAGCCGTGTCCCCACGCCCGCGGCAGGAACATGTAGCCGAGCTCGGCCTCCCCGCCCTCCGGACGGACGTGGCCCCGGCGCTGCGCGTCGCGCCGGTCGAGCAGCTGGAGAAAGCCGATCATCGCCCCGTCGAGCTCCACCACGAACAAGCCGGGCCGCCGCCCGGGCACCTCGGGCACGACGCGCTCCAGCTCGTCACGCGGTCGGGCGCCACCGACGTAGGTGCCCACCTCCGGCGAGGCGGACAGCTCGATGAACACCGGCCGGTCCCGGGCCTCCGACTCGCGCAGCACGAGCCGCTCGGTCGTGATCGGGGCGGGCGGCCAGGCGACATGTCCGTGTTCAGTCATGCCGGTCAACCTAGCGCGGCCGCAGGGGCGGAACGGTGAGCGCTAAGCGGCCGTCCCCGGGGTGATCGAGCCCAGCCGGGCCCTGATCACCCGCACCGCCGACTCCGCGTTGTCCACGGTGATCGTGAAGGTGTGGCCGTCCCACAGGCGAAGGACGATGCCCTCGCCCCGGCGCACGACGACCGCGGTGCCCTTCTCGGGGCGCCAGCGGTAGCCCCAGCCGCCCCACTGGCGCGGGGTCACGAGGGCGGTGAAGTCGGCGCCCGCCACGTGCGACAGCGGGATGCGCCGGCGCGGCAGGCCGATGTGGCCGCAGCGCACCTCGACGGACTCCCGGTCGAGCTTGAGCTCCACGTGCACGAAGGCGAGGGTGCCGAAGAGGACCAGCAGTCCGGCCGCGATGCAGCCGACCACGGACATCGTCAGCGCGGCGGTCCCGGACGTCCACGCGGAGTCCACGGCCAGCTTGATCCCCAGCGCCAGGCAGGCCGCTCCGGCCGGCGCCAGCAGCCACTGCACCCGGTTGGTGGCGCGCCCGGTCCAGACCTCGGGGGTGGGATTTTCCTCGGTACGGGGCTGGTCCCTCATGCCTACGAGGTTACTCAGGATCGCCCGCGCCGGTACGGCCGCTCGGCCCGCGCCCGCCCCGAGCGGCCCTGGGCCGGGAGGCCGGGCCGCTCGCGGGCGAACCTACGAAGGCCGTACGGAATCCGGGTCAGCGGCGGTCGGCCAGCGGACCCACCGCGGGCAGCAGCCGCCCCTCGGCGTAGTGCAGCGCGGCCGTCGGCAGCTCACCCTCGCGGCCGCTGAGCAGCACCGTCAGGGTGCCCTCGGCGGGCGCCGCGGAGGCGGGACTCTCGCCGAGGCGGCGCAGCGCCTGCGCGGCCACCGCGCCCGCGGAGCCGTGCAGCACCAGCGGGGCCGCGCCGGGGCGCTGCACGGCGGCACGGATGCGCTCCGCGACCAGCTCGTAATGGGTGCAGCCCAGGACGACGGTGGTCACATCGCCGGGCGTCAGCTCGGCCGCCGCGGCGACGGCCGCCTCGATCGCCGCCTCGTCCGCGTGTTCGATGGCCTCGGCGAGGCCCCAGCACGGCACCTCGGTCACCGGTACCCCGTCGGCGAAGTCCGCGATGAGCCCGCGCTGGTAGGCGCTGCCCGTGGTGGCGGGGGTCGCCCAGATCGCGAAGGGCCCGCCGCCGGCCGCGGCCGGCTTGATCGCCGGGACGGTGCCGATCACCGGGATACCGGGCTCCAGCCGGGCGCGCAGCGCGGGCAGCGCGTGCACGCTGGCCGTGTTGCAGCCGACGATCAGCGCGTCGGGCCGGCGGACCGCGGCGGCCTCGGCGACGTCCAGCGCGCGCCGGGTGAGGTCCTCCGGGGTGCGCGGTCCCCAGGGCATGCCGTCGGGGTCCAGGGAGAGAACGAGATCCGCGTCGGGCCTGAGGCGCCGTACCGCGGCGGTGGCCGCGAGCAAACCGATTCCGGAGTCCATGAGCGCGATCTTCACCCGGCCACGATAGACGATCCGCTCATCTGAACGGCTCGGGTGGGGCAGACTGCGCCCGTGAGCGCCTTCCTGTGGATCACCGTCGCCTCGCTGGCCGCCTGGTGCTGGCTGCTGCTGTGCCAGGGGTTCTTCTGGCGCACGGACGTCCGTCTGCCGCGGCGCCGGGAACCGGACGCGTGGCCGTCGGTCTGCGTGGTCGTGCCGGCCCGCGACGAGGCCGCCGTGCTGCCCGCGAGCCTGCCGTCGCTGCTGGCGCAGCAGTATCCGGGGCGGGCCGAGGTCTTCCTGGTGGACGACGGCAGCACGGACGGCACCGGGGAGCTGGCCCGCGCGCTGTCCGAGCGGCACGGCGGGCTGCCGCTCACCCTGGGTACGCCGGGGGAGCCGCCCGCGGGCTGGACGGGCAAGCTGTGGGCGGTGCGGCACGGCATCGCGCTGGCCCGCGCGCGCGACCCCGAGTACCTGCTGCTGACGGACGCCGACATCGCGCACGCGCCGGACAGCCTGCGTGAGCTGGTCGCGGCGGCCCACGGCGGCGGCTTCGACGTGGTGTCGCAGATGGCGCGGCTGCGGGTGGAGAGCCGGTGGGAGCGGCTGGTGGTCCCGGCGTTCGTCTACTTCTTCGCGCAGCTCTACCCCTTCCGGTGGATCGGCCGCAGGGGGTCGCGCACGGCGGCCGCGGCGGGCGGCTGTGTGCTGCTGCGTGCGGGGATGGCGGAGAGGGCGCGGATTCCGGACGCCATCCGGCACGCCGTCATCGACGACGTCGCCCTCGCCCGCGCGGTCAAGGGCGCGGGCGGCCATGTCTGGCTGGGCCTCGCCGACCGGGTGGACAGCGTGCGGCCGTACCCGCGGCTGCACGACCTGTGGCGGATGGTCTCGCGCAGCGCCTACGCCCAGCTGCGGCACAACCCGCTGCTGCTGCTCGGCACGGTGGCCGGGCTCGCGCTGGTGTACCTGGTGCCGCCGGTGGCCGTGGCCGCGGGCGCGGCGGCCGGGAACGCGCCGGTGGCGGTCGTCGGCGCGCTGGCCTGGGCGGTGATGGCGGGCACGTACGCGCCGATGCTGCGCTACTACCGGCAGCCGCTGTGGCCGGCCCCGCTGCTGCCGTACACGGCGCTCCTCTACCTGCTGATGACGGTGGACTCGGCCGTGCAGCACTACCGGGGGCGCGGGGCCGCCTGGAAGGGCCGTACGTACGCGCGGCCCGACGCGGTTCCCGACGAGGGCTGAGTCACTTGCGGCCGGGCGTCCAGTTCATGCCCCAGCCGTAGGCGCGGTCCACGGTCCGCTGCGGACTCACCCCGCGCTCCGGCACGAGGTAACGGGCCTCGCGCCGCACGACGAGATCGCCGCCCGTGTTGGTGATCAGGGCGAGCGCGCACACCGTGGACGGCACCGTGCACTCGTCCAGCGAGAAGTCGACGGGTGCGCCGTACTGCGGCTGGAGGGTGACGGTGGCGTGCAGTCCGGCGAAGGAGGAGGCGCCCTCGTAGACGGTGACGAACACGAGGACGCGGCGCAGGTCCCGCAGCCGGTCCAGGTTGATGGTGAGGTTCTCGCCGCTCGCCAGCGCCCCGGTGCGGTCGTCGCCGTCGAGATGGATGTACGGCGGCCGGTGCAGCGATCCGAAGGAGTTGCCGAGCGCCTGGACGACCCCCTTGCGGCCGTCCGCGAGCTCGTACAGGGCGCACAGGTCGAGGTCGAGGTCCCCGGAGCCGCTCCCCCAGCGGGCGCCCCAGCCCGAAAGCCGTTCACGCATCCGCCAGTTGAGGTTCACCCGCATGACGCCCGAGGTGCCGCCCTGCTTCGCCAGCGAGACGGAGGGGGCGGCCTTGGTGAGGGTGACCCTGGACAGGCGGACGGGGGACGGAGCCCGCGGAGGGGGCGGGGGCACGGCCGCCGGGGGCGCCGGCGCGAGTGGCGGTGCGCCGTGCCGCGGCTCGTCCACCGTGATGCCGAACTCCGTGGCGAGGCCGTCGAGTCCGGTGTCGTAGCCCTGGCCGACGGCGCGGAACTTCCAGCCACCCTGGCGGCGGTAGAACTCACCGAGCAGGAATGCGGTCTCCGCGGTCGCGCCCGGACTGTCGAAGCGGGCGACGACCCGGCCGCTCGCGGTGTCGGTCACCTCGACGTACAGATCCGGGACCTGCCCGAACGTGCCGCCGTCGGCCGAGACGGCGAGCACGATCCGTTCGATCGCGCCCTCCGCCCGCGCGAGGTCGACGGACAGGGTGTCGACGACGAGTGCGCCCTCGGTCCGCCCGCCCTCGTGGCGCACCGCCCCCGAGGGATGCGCGGGCCGGCCGGAGAACACGAAGTCCGCGTCGGAGCGGACCTTCCCGGCGGCGAGCAGCAGCGCCGAGGCGTCCACGTCGGGCACTCCGGGCCCGTGGCGCCGGCCCAGTTCGACCCGCAGCACGGTGGCCGGCACCGGCGTGTTCGCCCCCTTCGGCATCGACATGGCCGCCCCCCTCGCCTCCCCGCCCACGGTGTCCGCGGACGTCCGGATCATCCCTGCACGTCCAACCTATTCCCGGCCACGCGGAACTCCCACTGCCGCGCGGGGGAAGACACGGAAAGATCGCCGGTCAACCGCCGGTAACCCCGCTGAAACATCGGCTCCTTACATGATCCATACGTGAACCGCTGCCCTTTTTCGCCAGGTTCGCTCGGATTGAGTAACCCCGGTCACCGCCGACACGTAAAACAACCCTCTTATCGGTCTCCCCAACCAGCACATCGTGGGCTTAACTTATGTGCCATGACCTCCCCCCGCTCCACCTATGGCGGCGGCTACTACTCCGCCTCCTTCCGGGACACTCCGATCTACGACTCGCTCGTGGCCGAGCGGGGCACCCCGCAGATCGCCCCGATCCGGGTCCCCGCCGCCTACGACGCGGGCAACCACCTGCCCGCTCTGCCGTCGGCCCTCCCCGCCCTCCCGGCCGCGCCCTCCCCGCAGCCCCCGGCCCCCGCCTACGGCTACCCCCAGCCGCAGCAGCAGGTCCCGCTGCACCAGGCGCCCACGGCGTACATCCCGCAGCAGGCGAGCGCCCCGCGCGGCTACCCCGGCCCGCAGGCCCCGCAGCAGCGTCCGATGGCGCCGGGCACCGGATACGAGGCGATGCGCCCGGCCGCGCCACGCCCCGTGCAGGCGCCGTACCAGGACCCGTACAACAACCCGCACCACCGGGGTTACTGATCGAAGAGCCCCCGCTGTCGGTGGCACCTGGCACGATGGCGACATGGAAATCGCCGAAGTGCAGTCGATCCATCTGTACCCGGTCAAGGCGTTCCAGGGCCTGACGGCCGAAGCGGCCGTTGTGGAGCCCTGGGGGCTGGCCGGAGACCGGCGCTGGGCGCTGATCGACGCCGGGGGGAAGGTCGTCACCCAGCGGGAGCAGCCGCGTCTCGCCCTGGCCGCCGCCGAGCCCCTGGCCGGCGGCGGTCTGCGTCTGTCGGCGTCCGGGCGGGCGGCGGTGACGGTCGAGGTGCCGGAGCCGTCGGCCACCGTGCCGGTGAACATCTTCGGGCAGAAGGTGGAGGCGGTACCGGCCGCGGCGGAGGCGCACGCCTGGTGCAGCGCCTATCTCGGCATGGACGTGCGCCTGGTGCATCTGGACGACCCGGCCTCCCGCCGTCCCGTCGACCCGGAGTACGCGCTGCCGGGCGAGACGGTCAGCTTCGCCGACGGCTACCCCCTGCTCGTCACCGCGTCGGCCTCCCTCGACGCCCTCAACTCCCTGATAGCCGAGGGCCGTCACGCCGCCGAGGGGCCGCTGCCCATGAACCGGTTCCGGCCCAGTGTCGTGGTCCGCGGCACCGAGGCCTGGGCGGAGGACGCGTGGGCGCGCGTCTCCGTGGGCGAGGTCGTCTTCCGCGTGGCGCGCCGTTGCGGGCGCTGCGTGGTGACCACCACCGACCAGGGCACCGCCGCGCGCGGCCGCGAGCCGCTGTACACGCTGGCCCGGCACCGCAGGTTCGACGGGGGCCTCGTCTTCGGGCAGAACGTCGTCCCGCTCACGCGCGGCACGATCCGGGTCGGCGATCCGGTGCGGGTACTGGAGCGGGGCGCGGCCGGTAGCCGGTAGCCGGTAGCCGCGAGACTGGCGGCGGGGGCGGCCGGGGAGGGCCGGTTTCTTCGATCGGGGAACCCGGGGGCCGTTCCCGGTCGTTGAGGTGACATGAGAGAGGCGTGAGACGTCGCGGTCATGACCGGCCGCGGCGGACGTGGGGGGGGTGGGGAGATGCGGGCAGTCACGGGTCTGTGGCGCTGGAGACGCAATCCGCTGTGCCGCGCGACCGATCTGGCCGAGGCGTGGGTGGCGCTCGTGGCGCTGGTCCTGATCGCCGTGGTGGCGCCCGCGATCGGCGCTCTGGTCGGCTTCGCCGCCCAGGACTCGTTGCAGCAGGCCGCGCGCGCGGAGCAGCACACCCACCACCTGGTCACGGCCACCGTGGTGCGCGCCCTGGGCAAGGAGCCCGAGGGCGATCCCGACTCCAGGGGCACCCGTCAGGTCCGTACCCGCGTCGTCGCGGACTGGTCCGCGCCGGACGGCAGCACGCACCGCGGCCCGGTCCTCACCGATCTGAAGTCCCCCCACGCCGGGGACCACTTCGGACTCTGGACGGACCCGCGGGGCCGAATAACGACCCGCCCGCTGGACTCCGTCACCGCGACCACCCACGCCGTCCTGGCCGGATTCGGCGCCGCCCTGGTGGCCGCGGCCCTGGTCGAGACCGCCCGGCGCCTCACCCTCTGGCGCATGGTCCGCCGCCGGTACGCACGCTGGGAACAGGCCTGGGACCGGGCGGGCCCGGACTGGGGCAAGGCGGGCACCGGCAGCTGACCGCGGGCAGGCTGTGGTCAACCCACCCCGGGCGCACACGCTACGGTGGACCGGCCGAAGCGCTTTCGGCGACAACCCGCAGGCGGGCGCACCGCAGGGGCTCGCAGGTACGCGGGGACACGAACGGGCAGGCCCAGGGGCCGGGCACGCTCGCGGCCCCCGCACCGGTACCACCGCCCCGACGGGGCGTCAGCCATCAGTACGACGAGGTGGGGGCACAGCAACGCCATGGCACAGGGCACGGTCCAGGTGACGCACACCGGTACGTCGCGGTGGCGGCGCCGCACGGGTGAGTACGCATCGCTCGCCGCCGCCCTGGAGGCAGCCGCCGACGGCGACGTCCTCACCATCGCCCCCGGCACCTACCGGGAGAACCTCGTGGTTCAGCGGGCGGTGACGCTCCGTGGGCCGGAGGGCTCGCCCGGTTCGGTGCGGATCGCGCCGGCGGACGGGGTGCCGCTGACCGTGCGGGCCTCGGCCGTGGTGCACGACCTGCATGTCGAGGGCCAGGACGCGGCGGCGCCCGCGCTGCTGGTCGAGGAGGGCACGCCCGAGCTGACGGACGTGCGGATCGTCACGCGCTCGGCGGTCGGCGTCGAGGTGCGCGGCGCGGCCCGGCCGACCGTGCGCCGCCTGACCGTGGACAACCCGGCCGGCATCGGCATCGCCGTACTCGACGGCGGCAGCGGGGTGTTCGAGGAGTGCGAGATCGTGGCCGCGGGTCAGGCGGGCGTAGCGGTCCGCGGCGGCGGCCATCCGCGCCTGGACCGCTGCCGGGTGCACCACGCCTCGGGCACCGGGTTCACCGTGACCGGCGAGAACTCCGCCCTGGAGGCGGTCGGTTGCGAGATCTACGAGGTCCGCGGCTCCGGGTTGCAGGTCACCCAGCGCGCCACCGCGCACCTGACCGACTGCGATGTGCACCGCACCACCGCCGACGGCGTCACGCTGGACACGGACGCGGTGCTCACGCTGGAGGACTGCCGGATCCACGACATCCCGGAGAACGCGGTCGACCTGCGCTCGCGCTCGGTGCTCACGCTGACCCGCACGACGATCCGTCAGTTCGGACGCAACGGGCTGTCGGTGTGGGACCCGGGCACCCGGGTCGACGCCAACCAGTGCGAGATCTTCGACAGCACCGGCGACTATCCGGCGGTGTGGGTGAGCGACGGCGCCACCGCGGTGCTGGACTCCTGCCGGGTGCACGACGTGCCGGACGCGCTGTTCGTGCTGGACCGCGGTTCGCGCGCGGACGTCGTGGACAGCGACCTCTCCCAGGTGCGCAACACGGCGGTGTCGGTGAGCGACGGGGCGACCGCGCAGCTGGACGACTGCCGGATCCGGGAGGCGGCGACCGGCGCCTGGTTCCGGGACCACGGCAGCGGCGGCACGCTCAACAACTGCACGGTGGGCGGCACCCAGACGGGGGTGATCGTCACCAAGGGCGCCGACCCGACCATCGAGCGCTGCACCGTCGAGTCCCCCGCCGAGGCCGGCTTCTACGTCTCCGCGGGCGGCCGGGGCAGCTTCCTGAACTGCCGGGTCAGCGGCAGCGGCGGCTACGGCTTCCATGTGATCGACGGCTGCCGCACCACGCTGCGCCGGTGCCGCACCGAGCGGTGCGCGCGCGGGGGTTACGAGTTCGCCGAGGGCGGCCCGGACGCCGGGGCGGGTTCGGGGCCGGTCGTGGAGGACTGCACCAGCGACGAGAGCGGCAGCCTGCGGCCCCCGGCACCGCGGGAGACGGCCGTGCAGACGGTGGCGCACTCCCCCGGGCTGCTCGGCTCGATCCCCGGGCAGCGCAGCACCGAGCCGGAGCCGCCGGCCGCGGCCCCGGAGCCGGCGCGACCGACCCGTACGTCCAAGGACGTGCTCGGTGAACTCGACGCGCTGGTGGGCCTGGAGAGCGTCAAACGCGAGGTGCGGGCGCTGACCGACATGATCGAGGTGGGCCGGCGCCGGCAGCAGGCGGGCCTGAAGGCCGCCTCCGTCAAGCGTCACCTGGTCTTCACCGGCTCCCCCGGCACCGGCAAGACGACGGTGGCCCGGCTCTACGGCGAGATCCTCGCCTCGCTCGGAGTGCTGGACAAGGGTCATCTGGTCGAGGTGTCCCGGGTCGACCTGGTCGGTGAGCACATCGGCTCCACCGCGATCCGCACCCAGGAGGCCTTCCAACGGGCGCACGGCGGTGTGCTGTTCATCGACGAGGCGTACGCGCTGTCGCCGGAGGACGCCGGGCGGGACTTCGGCAAGGAGGCCATCGACACGCTGGTGAAGCTGATGGAGGACCAGCGGGACGCGGTGGTGGTGATCGTCGCCGGGTACACGGCGGAGATGGAGCGCTTCCTCTCCGTCAACCCCGGTGTGGCCTCCCGCTTCTCCCGTACCATCACCTTCGGCGACTACGGCCCGGAGGAACTGCTGCGGATCGTGGAACAGCAGTCCGAAGAGCACGAGTACCGCCTCGCACCCGGCACCGCCGAGGCCCTGCTCAAGTACTTCACCGCCCTCCCGAAGGGCCCCGCCTTCGGCAACGGCCGCACCGCCCGCCAGACCTTCGAGGCCATGGTCGAGCACCACGCCAGCCGCGTCGCCCAACTCCCGGACCCGAGCACCGACGATCTGACCCTGCTGTATCCGGAGGACCTGCCGGAACTGCCCTGAGCACTCCGGCCGGCCTCGCGACCGCCGTCCGGCCGGCCTCGCGACCGCCGTCCGGCCGGTCGCCGGCGCCGGACAGGCACGCGCCTGCGCGGAATGCAGGCGCGGAACGCGTCGAGCCCTCCCGCTGGGGCGGCGTCAGCCCGGTGGTTCCTCGCGTGGGGCGGGGAGTTCCGGGTGGAGGCGGGTCAGCAGGCGGGCCCGGACCCGGGCGAAGACCGGGTCGGCCTGGTAGTCGGAGTGGCCGAGGATCGGTCCCGGCAGTGGGTGCTCGGGGGTGCGGCCGTAGGCGAGGGGGTCGCGCAGGGACGGCTGGTCCACGGGCGGATGGCCGTCGGCGGGCAGACGCACCGGGCCGCCGATGGGGTCGGTCCGGCGGTAGAGGTTGTTCCAGCACGCGATGTCGCGGTGCAGCCCGGCAAGCGCCGCGGGCCCGAAGTGGGCCGGGAACCAGCGGCCGTACAGCCGCTCCAGCGGTGAGCCGTAGGTCAGCAGGGCGATCCGTGCCCGGGTGGACGGGCTCAGCTGCCAGGCCGCCGCGGCGGCGAGCACGCTGCCCTGGGAGTGGCCGGACAGCACCAGGCGGCCCCCGGTCGCCTCCGTCCACGTCGCGATCCGCCACGTCAGGTCGGGCACCGCGCGCTCGGCATAGCACGGGGGCGCGAAGGGGTGCGCGGCGCGCGGCCAGAAGGTGCCGACGTCCCACAGGATGCCGACGGTCCGCCGCGCCCCGCGATCCTTGTAGGCGCGCCGTCCCCACGTGACGAACAGCAGGAAACCGAGCCCCACCAGCCAGGAGCCCAGCCCCTGGGAGACCTCGGCGACGATCCGTACGGCGTCCACGGCGTCCACGGCGCCGCGTGCCGCTCCGTCCGGCGTCTTCCCGCTGACGAGGCCCCCGGCCAGCGCCCCGCCGCCGAGCACCAGGGTGGCGGCGGAGAGCACGACGAGGATGAGGGGCGCGCGATCGGTGAGCACGGCCATGGCCCGGGTGTGGGCGATGGCGCGGGTACGGGAGGGGTCCTCGGGCTCGCCGGGGTGCTCCCGGCGTACGCGGTCGCGTTCGGTACGGGCGAGCCGCACGGTGCCGACGGCGAGCCGGACCGCCAGGGCCAGCAGGACCGCGAGAAGCGGCGGGATCATGGACGCCTGCCAGGTCAGCAGCACCGGCGGCCCGGGGAGCATGGCACCGGTGCCGTCCAGCCAGTCGGCGACCCGCTGGGCGACTCCACCGGACATCACCCCGCCCAGGGCACAGGCGAGCAGCGTGGTGGCGGGTCCGCCGAGGCCGTGCATGCCGGTGGGGGGCCGGTGGGGGTCTGATGCAGAACCCTCCTCGCCCGGCACTCGGCGCTCCTCGACGCCGCGACGCTCCTCGGCCGGCGCCCGGTGGTCGGCCCCCCGGCGGTACAGCCCCCACGCGACCGCCCCGAGCACCACCACCAGCGCCCCCTGCGCCAGCATCAGCCCACCGAAGGCCGGGTCTGCGGGCAGTCGCCCGACCGACCGCCAGCCGGGGCGGGACCAACCGGTGTAGAGCACGGCGAGGAGCAGCAGGCCGAGCGCGCCGAGCGGGAGCAGTCGTACCAGGCACCGGTCGAGCTCCCGGTCGAGACGGTGTTCGTCGCGGCCCCGGCGGCACACCACGGCCACCGCGGTGCCCGCACCGGCCAGCAGCAGGACGATCAGCAGCCAGCTGAGGGCGTCCAGTGCCGCGGGCCCGCCGGGCCGGTGGTCGAAGCGGGCCGCCGGCGTGGCGAGGGCGGCGGCGACCGTCAGCAGGCCGACGGCGGTGTGGGCGGCGCGCAGCCGGGCGACGAGCCGGCGCCCGTACCAGAAGCCGGGCCGGGCCAGAGCGCTGTCTTCAGCGTCCGGCCCGGGGTCCGCTTCGTGGTCCCGGTCCGCCTCCTGGACCAGCGGCCGGTGGGATTCGTACGCGCTCCACGTGCGGTGCGACAGATACCAGAGCAGCAGGACCAACGCGCCCGGTACCACCGCCGCGAGCGCGAGCCGTCGTCCCGGCTGGGCCCACCAGCCACCGGACGTGCCGAGCAACTCGGCCCACCGCCGTACTCCGGACCCCTCGGCCGCGTCCGGGGTGAGGAAGGCCAGCCAGAAATGGCGCTGGGCACAGGCCCGTACGCCGGCGCACTGCCAGGCCACCAGATCGAGGGCGACCTCGCACGCGGCGGCCACCAGCAGCACCGTGAGGCTGAGGGCGGCCAGCCGCACCAGGAGGCCGTAGAGCCGGACGGTGCGCGGCCGGGCCGGGGCTGCGGGGCGCATCCAGTGGGCGAGGTTGACCACCATGAACGGCAGCAGCACCATCCACAGGGCGCGGCCGGCGTCACCGGAGGTGAGGTTGCACCAGACGTACGCCTCCTGCACCGGGCCGCCGCGGTGCCCGGTTTCCGAGGCGTACTCGGCCCGCCGGAAGAGGGCGGCCGTGTCGTCCCCGGCGACCCGGACGGTGCGCGGGTCCCCCAGCATCTCCTCCGGGGTCGTGCCCCCGACCCCGTGCACCAGTAACTCCAGATCGACCGGACCGGGCGCGCACCCGCCGGTCCCCTGCTGCCCGAGGCGTTCCTGAGCGCGTTCCACGTTTCCCCCGTGACGGCGTGCGGCCTGTGTCCGTGCGCGCTTCAGGATGTCCGGTTCCGGGAAGCTGCACACCGCTCGTCACAGAATCTCCCCGACCGATGTGCCGGCGACCGCCCCCGAGCGGTCCGCCCGCGTCGCGCCGGGCGGTGGCGCACCCGGTGCCGTCCCGTGCAAAGATGGGACGCCCGCGCACCTCCCGACCGACGAACCCGCTGGTCGGAGGCGGGTGCGCCGGGCGACCCGAACGGTTGGCGGCGAAAGGACCGGAGCGTACGTGAGCGAGAATCAGCACCTCCTCGCGGAGCAGCGCCGCGCCCTGATCCTGGACGAGGTCCGACGCCGCGGCGGTGCCCGGGTCAACGAACTGACCCGCAGACTCGGTGTGTCGGACATGACCGTGCGCCGCGACCTGGACGCGCTGGCCCGGCAGGGCGTGCTGGAGAAGGTGCACGGCGGCGCGGTCCCGGTCGTCGAGGCGAGCACCCATGAGCCGGGCTTCGAGGCCAAGTCGGGCCTGGAGCTGTCGGCCAAGGAGGACATCGCGCGGGCCGCCGCCGCCCTGGTCGCCCCCGGTACCGCGATCGCCCTGTCCGGCGGTACGACGACCTACGCGCTCGCGCAGCACCTGCTGGAGGTGCCCGACCTGACCGTGGTGACGAACTCGGTGCGGGTCGCGGACGTCTTCCACACGGCACAGCGCACCTCGGGCCAGCGGCAGGGCGCGCCCACGGTGGTGCTGACCGGCGGGGTGCGCACCCCGTCCGACTCGCTGGTGGGCCCGGTGGCCGACCAGGCGATCGCCGCGCTCCACTTCGATCTGCTCTTCCTCGGCGTGCACGGCATATCGGTCGAGGCCGGCCTGTCCACGCCGAACCTGGCGGAGGCCGAGACGAACCGCCGCCTCGTGCACTCGGCGCGACGGGTGGTGGTGGTCGCCGACCACACCAAGTGGGGGACGGTGGGCCTCAGTTCGTTCGCCACGCTGGGGCAGGTGGACACCCTGGTGACCGACTCGGGCCTGCCGGAGGAGGCACGCGCGGAGATCTCCGAGCACATGCGGCTGATCGTGGCCGGGGAGCAGGACACCGAGGACGCGGCTGTGGAGGACGAGGAATCGGACGCCGACGTCGAGGACAATTGACACTGCGTCAACTACGCTGCCCGCCACGGTCCATCCCGTACGGAGACGTTCCAACGCCACGGTGATGTACGGGACTTCACGAGGAGGTTTCCCGCCATGGCCCAGCGTCTGCGTCCGGTCGGACCGGACTTTCTCGAACGCGCGCCCGTGCGGCTGGTGTTCGGCCGGGACATCGCCGCCTCCCCGGAGCAGGTCTTCCAGGCTCTCGCCGAGGACGTTTCCGGCATGCCGCGGTGGTTCTCGGCCGTGGCCTCCGCCCGGGAAACGGACGGCGGGCGCGAGGTCCGGCTGCACGGCGGCATCCGCTTCAAGGAGACGGTCCTGGTCAGCCAGAAGCCCGAGGTGTACACGTATCGCGTCGACGTGACGAACACTCCGGGCGCCCGCGCCTGGGTGGAGGAGTGGCAGCTGGCGCCGGCCGGCTCCGGGACCCGGGTCTGTATGACCTGCGCGCTCGACGGCACGGCCGCGTTCCGCCTGGGCTGCCGGCTGGCCGCGCCGGGCGTGGACATCGCCTTCCGGCGGGCGGTCGCGGCGCTGGACCGGTATCTGGCCTAGCCGCGGGCTGACGGGCGAGGTGCGCCGCGCGGCGGACCGGCGTCGTCACCCGCGGCGTTCGTGCGCACGCCGGGCAAGCCGCCGGTCCCCCGGTTCGTCGCGTGTCGGAGGGGGCCAGGGTGCGCGGGCGCCGGGCCGTCCGCGCGCCCGGCCGGACGCGGCGGCCGCCGACAAGGCCGTTCCGCACGGGCGAGCCGCGCCCGCCCGCCCGGACGCGGGATCAAGGCGGCCTTCCGGGGGAAGTCCGGTCAGGCCGCGAACGTGAGAAGCGGCAGGCACGGCGGCCGACCGCGAGCTCCAGGAGCGGCGGACCCGGCCACCCACCCGACGACCGGGGACGCCGCCCGCGGTGGAGTCGCGTTCGGCCATGCCGTTCGACGACGACTCGGCGGTGAACCGCGCAGAGCGCGCGGGTGTCGCCCTTCGGGAGCGCCTTGTCGCCGACGCGTTCCCGGCGACGGCCCGAAACGGGGCGTTCAGTCGGACCACACCCCCGTGGCCAGCAGCGTCTCGATCGCCGCCGTGTACGGCGCGATGTCCAGGCCCTGCTGCGCGAGCCACGCGTCCGAGTAGTACTTGTCGAGGTACCGGTCGCCCGGGTCGCACAGCAGGGTGACGACGCTGCCGGTACGGCCCTCGGCCACCATCTCGGCGATGATCTTCAGCGCGCTCCACAGCCCGGTCCCGGTGGAACCGCCCGCCCTGCGGCCGATCGCCCCCTCCAGGGCGCGTACGGCGGCGACGCTGGCCGCGTCCGGGACCTTCATCATCCGGTCGATCCCGCCGGGCACGAAGCTCGGCTCCATGCGCGGCCGGCCGATGCCCTCGATGCGGGAGCCGCAGTCGCAGGTGACGTCCGGGTCGCCGGTGGTCCAGCCCTCGAAGAAACAGGAGTTGTCCGGGTCGGCGACGCAGATGCGGGTGTCGTACTGCATGTAGTGCACGTAGCGGGCGAGCGTCGCCGAGGTGCCGCCGGTGCCCGCCGTGGCCACGATCCACGTCGGTTCCGGGAACCGCTCCAACTCCATCTGGCGGAAGATGGATTCGGCGATGTTGTTGTTGCCGCGCCAGTCGGTGGCCCGCTCGGCGTAGGTGAACTGGTCCATGTAGTGGCCGCCGGTCTCCACCGCGAGGCGGGCGGACTCCTCGTACATCTTCCTGGAGTCGTCCACGAAGTGGCACCGCCCGCCGTGGAACTCGATCAGACGGCACTTCTCGGCGCTGGTCGTGCGGGGCATGACCGCGATGAACGGCACGCCGATCAGCTTGGCGAAGTATGCCTCGGAGACGGCGGTGGAGCCGCTGGACGCCTCGATCACCGGGCGGCCGGGGCGGATCCAGCCATTGCAGAGGCCGTACAGGAACAGCGAGCGGGCGAGGCGGTGCTTGAGGCTGCCGGTGGGGTGCGTCGACTCGTCCTTCAGGTAGAGGTCGATGCCCCAGCGTTCGGGCAGCGGGAAGCGCAGCAGGTGGGTGTCGGCCGAGCGGTTGGCGTCCGCCTGGACCTTGCGGACGGCCTCCTTCAGCCATGCGCGGTAGACGGGGTCGCTGCGGTCGACGTCGAGGGTGGCGCCGGTCCGGGTCTGGGGGGTGATGCTCACGTCGGGGCTCCTTACACTCTGCGCCGACGGCGCCTCAAGCGGCCGGCACTTCGAGCATAGGCATCTTTCAGACCGCTTCCCACCTGCATAAACGCATCTTTGGGCGGCCCAAAGACACCCTGGGGCACGGGCGTACGAGACGGCGGGGCGTGCCGCCGCGTGTGCTCCGGGCCGCTGTCGTGCGCGCCCCCGCGCGCACTGGTGCTCCGTGCCGTGGCGCGGCAGACTGCACGCGGCGGGACGATGGTCCCGCACGCGAACGGGGGCGCACACCGGATCACGGGAACACGCGCACAAGGGGGCGGCGAGGGATGGCGGAGCCGGAGTTCACGGCCAAGGGCGTGCGGATCGGCAGACGCATGCGCTCGCTCACCCGGGCCGGACAGGTCCGGATCAGCGAAGGCAGGGTGGAACTGCTCAACAGTTACGGCAGCGAGATCGACAGCGCACCGGTGCAGGCGGTGCGCGCCTCCAAACCGTGGTTCGCGCCGGACGACAAGGCGTTGGCCGACATCAACGGCCAGCGGTACCTGCTGACCCTGGGCGACCAGGACCCCGCCCCGGGCGACCCCGGCACCCCGACGGCCCGCCGCTTCATCGAAGCGGTCCGCCGGGCGGCGGGACGCGGCGACTGAGAGTGGTCTCCGGGGGTCGGGCGGCAAGGGGAGTCGACGTCGGCGGGAGGGAGTCGGGCGGCAGGGAGTTGAGCGCCGGGAGCGTGAGGGGTTCGGCGGCGCGCGGACCGACGATGCCGGGTCCGGCGGAGCGGGCTCGGCGGCGCGCGGCTCGGCGGTACCGGGCATCGATGCGCACGGCGCAGCCGGACGAGGCCTCGACGCACGGGGGCGGCGGCGCGGGCGTCATCGTCCGGGGCGCGGGCAGCACGGGGACAGCGAGCGGCGCTCGGGCGCTGTGCGGTGTCCACGCGTACGCGGCTCGGACGACACGGGCGCGGCGCACGATGCCCGGACGGCGCGGGCCGTCGGCACGCGACACTCGGACGGCACCCTGGGCAGCACGTGGCGCCGGAGCGACGAGGGACAGCGACGCGCCGTGCTCGGAACCACCCGTGGCCGCCCGCCCGGGCGACCGGGTCCACCGACCGGCCCCGCCCCCGCGCTTGCGGCCTCCGCCCGCCTCCCTATCCGCTCTTCGCGCACACAGCGTGCCCACACGGATGCGGCGAGTTGCGATGCCGTGGCCCCTGCGTCACGCTGGTCTCACGTCACTCTGGGTTTACCGGCGACAACGCTGCGAACCAGCCCGCCGGCCACGACAGCAGGCGGCCGCTTTCCCGAGGGGCCTGCTGGATCCGTTGTTCTCCGTGTTCCTCCGGTTCCCTTCCGGACCTCACATCGGGGAGTCGCAGCCGTGATCAGTCACCCAAGCAGGCACTGCACGGTGGAGCTCCAAGCCCTGCCGTCGCGGATCGGCCAGGTCCGCAGAATCGTATCTGCGCAATTGCGCTACTGGCATCTGGACCCGTTGATAGACCGGGCCGCGCTCGGTGTGACGGAGCTGCTCAGCAACGTCCACCGGCACGCGAGGCCCGACAAGTCGTGCACCGTCGAGCTGGAGCTGCAACCGGACCGGCTCACCGTGTCGGTGCGCGACCACGACCCACGGCTGCCGGTACCGGCCGAGGAGGCGGACACGGACACGACGGACACGACGCCGCTCGCCACCTGCGGGCGGGGCCTCGCCATGGTCGCCGCCGTCAGCGAGAGCTGGGGCGCGCGGCCGGACGGCGACAACGGCAAGGTCGTCTGGTTCACCCTGCCCGCGACACCCGGCCATCCGGCCCGCATGCCGCGCCACACACCGGAACACCAGCCGACGCTCGCTCCGGCCATGGCAGGTGCCGTCAGCAAGGCACCCCCTGCCACTCCGTCGCGGACGCCGGTCCCCGCGGCGGCCACCACGGTCGCGGACGGGCAGGAACTGGCCGCCACCCACCCGGTCGGGGCGGGCTGACCCGGGCGGGCGAACGGGCGCACGGCGCAGACACGAGGGACCCACGGCGAGCGGTGACGAACCGCTCGCCGCCCGTCCGTACCCGACCGCTTCGCTATCACGGCCGCCGCTGTATCTACCAGTATGTACACTGCCCCCATGAGCACCTCCGAACGACTGATCGAGTCAACCCGCGACCTGCTCTGGGAGCGCGGCTACGTGGGCACCAGCCCCAAGGCGATCCTGGAGCGCGCGGGCGCCGGCCAAGGCAGCATGTACCACCACTTCAAGGGCAAGCCGGACCTCGCCCTGACGGCGATCCGGCGGACCGCCGAGCAGTTGCGGGCGACGGCCGAGCGCTCGCTGGAGGGCCCCGGCACGCCGTACGAGCGCATCGAGGCGTATCTGCACCGCGAGCGCGAGGTGCTGCGCGGCTGCCCGATCGGCCGGCTGACCATGGACCCGGACGTGATCGCCAGCGACGAGCTGCGCGCACCGGTGGACGAGACCCTCGCCTGGATCCGCGAGCGGATCGCCGGCATCGTCGAAGAGGGCAAGGCCCAGGGGCAGTTCGCGCCGGAGCTGGACGGCCGGCAGATCGGCGCGACGGTCCTCGCGACCGTGCAGGGCGGCTATGTGCTCGCCCGTGCCGCCGGCTCCCCCGCCGCCTTCGACGCGGCCGTCGACGGCCTGCTCGCCCTCCTCGCGCCCCGCACCGCCTGAGGAAAGGGGCCGCTTGATGCATGCCATGCAGTACGAGGTGACCCTCCCGGCGGACTACGACACGGACGTCATCCGGGCCCGCGTCGACCGTGTCGGGCATCTGCTGGACGACTGGGACGGCCTCGGGATCAAGGCGTACCTGCTGCGGGAGCGCGGCGTGCAGGGCTCGCCGGTCAACCAGTACGCGCCGTTCTACCTGTGGCACACCGTCGAGGGCATGAACCGTTTCCTGTGGGGCGGCGGTTTCCAGCGCCTGGCCGACGACTTCGGGCGTCCGGCCGTGCGGCAGTGGACCGGGCTCGGCTACGCGGAAGGCTCCGGCACTCGGCCCGCGTTCGCCGTACGACGCCGGCAACCCGTACCGGAGGGCGCCGACTTGGCGGCGATGATGGCCGAAGCGGCCGGTGCGGCGGAGCAGTCGGCCGCCGAGGACGGTGCCGTGCTGGCGGCGACGGCCGCCGATCCGCACCACTGGGAGCTGGTCCACTTCTCGCTCTGGGAGCACGACACCCCCGCGGCCGAGGGCGACCTCTTCCGGGTGCTGCATCTGTCGGCCCCCGGCCGCGACCGGCTGCCGCGCGGGCGGCAGTGGTGATCCGTACGGTCCTCGGCGACATCCGCCCGCAGGACCTGGGCGTCTGCGACGCGCACGACCACCTCTTCCTGCGCAGCAGGCAGTTGCCGGGTCAGGAACTGGACGACGTCGCCGCCGCGCGGGCCGAACTGGAAGCCTTCCGGGCGGTGGGCGGCGCGGCCGTCGTGCAGTGGACGCCGCACGGCATGGGGCGCCGGGCGGCGGACCTCGCGGGCCTGTCCCGGGCGACGGGCGTGCACCTGATCTGCGCCACGGGACTGCACCAAGCCCCGCACGTGGCACCGGAGTCGCTTGCGGGACTGCGCGGCCGGCTGGCCGAGGTGTTCGTCGCCGAGTTGACCGAGGGCATCGGCACGACCGGGGTGCGCGCCGGGCTGATCAAGGTCGCGGGCGGGTTCCACGCGCTCGACGCGCACGCCCGGTGGACCATGACGGCGGCGGCCGAGGCCCACCACGCCACCGGGGCGCCCATCGCCGTCCACCTGGAGCTGGGCACCGGCGCCCTCGACGTACTCGACCTGCTGTGCGGCGAGTTGGACGTCCCCGGCAACCGGGTGATCCTCGGCCATCTGAACCGCTTCCCCGACCCGGTGACGCACCGGCAGGCCGCCGCCTCCGGCTGCTGGCTCGCCTTCGACGGCCCCTCCCGCGCCCACCATCCCACCGACTGGCAGATGCCGGCGGCCGTGCGCTCCCTCGCGGAGGGCGGCTTCGCCGACCGGCTGCTCCTCGGCGGCGACACGGTGACGGCCGGGGCGCGCTCGGTGGACGGCGGCCCGGGAATGCCGTACCTGCTGCGGCGCGTAAGACCGCGCCTGGAAGCGGAGTTGGGCCCGGACCTGGTGGCCCGCATCCTCACCGAGCATCCGGGCCGGGCCTTCTCGATCGACCGGGCGTGAGACGCGGGGCATCACGGCGACCGGCGCCGGCGGTCACCGGCACGGCTGGTACGACGTCCGGGCGCGCTCCGGCGCCCGATAGCCGCCGGCCCGTCAACGGGTGCTCTCCGCCCGGCTGGTGGCGCGGCGGCGGAGCGTCGAGCGCGCCTCCCCTGTCCGTGTTCAGCGCAGGGCGGCCAGCGGGTCGTCCAGGACCGGCTGCCAGGCCAGTTCGGCGGCGCCGACCAGGCTGTTGTGGTCGAGGGTGCACGGCAGGATCGGCACGCCGCCGCTCTGCCCCCACAGGCTGCGGTCGGCGACGACCGCGCGGAGCCGGCTGGGGTCGGCGTCCAGGAGGGTGCGGTGGAGGCCGCCGAGGATGATGCGGTCGGGGTTGAGGATGTTGACGAGCCCGGCGAGCCCGAGTCCCAGCCGGTCGATCAGGGCCTCGACGGCCCTGCGGACGGCGGGGTCGTCGTACTGGGTGCGCAGCAGGTCGTTGGCCTGCTGGAGGAGGGACACCTCGGGGCCCGGCTCGCGGCCCGCCTCCACGAGCAGCGCCAGCGGGTCGGCCTCGACGTCCAGACAGCCCCGGCCGCCGCAGTGGCAGGGGCGGCCCTCCGGGTTGACGGTGAGGTGGCCGACCTCCAGGGCGAGGCCCGCGCTGCCGGTGTGCAGACGGCCGTCGAGGACCAGCGCGCCGCCGACGCCCCGGTGCCCGGTGGCCACGCACAGCAGATCGCGGGCGCCCCGGCCCGCGCCGTGCCGGTGTTCGGCGAGCGCCGCGAGGTTGACGTCGTTGCCGGCGAACGCGGGCCCCGGGATGCCCGCCGCCCGCACGCACTCCTCGAACAGACGGCGGACCGGCGCCCCCACGGGCCAGGCGAGGTGCAGGGGGTTGAGGGCGAGGCCGTCGGGTTCGGCCACGGCGGACGGCACGGCGAGCCCGGCGCCGACACAGCGGCGGCCGGTGGTGCGCAGCAGTTCCGCGCCCGCCTCGACCACCGAGCCGAGCACCTTCGCCGGGTCGGCGTCCACGGTCTCGCAGCCGGGCGCGGTGGCCACGATCCGCCCGCCGAGGCCGACCAGCGCGGCCCGGAAGCCATCGGCGTGCACCTGTGCGGCGAGCGCCACCGGGCCCTCCTCGGCGACGTCGAGCCGGTGCGAGGGACGGCCCTGGGAACCGGCCGCCGCGGCGGGGCGGGCGTCCACCCGGATCAGGCCGAGGGCCTCCAGTTCGGCGGCGACCGCGCCGGCCGTCGCCCGGGTGACGCCGAGTTCGGCGGTGAGCACGGCCCGGGTCGGCGCCCGCCCGGTGTGCACCAGCTCCAGCGCGGGCCCGAGCGCGCCACGCCCCCGTTCCAGCCGCGCCCTCGTGGTGGTCCTCTCCCCCGCCCGGGGTTCCGCCTTGCCGCTCATGAGGGCGAGTCTCCCATGATCCGCACCGCTCGTGACCCGCGAAGCGGTCACAGCCCGCTCACCCGCAGCGTGATGTTCAGCCGGCCGGCCAGCCCCAGCCAGGGCGGTGCCGTGCCCGGGTGGACGCGGGGCACACCGTGGTAGGCGGCGCGGGAGGGGCCGCCGAACACGAACAGGTCGCCGCTGCGCAGCTCCACGTCGGTGTACGGCCGGGTCCGTGTCCGGGCATTGCCGAAGCGGAAGACGCACGTGTCGCCGAGGCTCAGCGAGACCACCGGCGCGTCGGCCCGCTCCTCGCTGTCGCGGTGCATCCCCATGTGCGCCGCGCCGTCGTAGAAGTTGATCAGCGCGATGTCGTACGGCGGTCCGGGCACGGCGTCCGGGCCGAGCGCGTCGGCCACCGCGCGCCCGGCCAGCTCGCCGAGCCATGCCGGGAAGGGCTTGACCGGGGCGCCGTCGCCGTCGGAAGCCGTACGGGTGTACGCGTAGGGGTACTGGTGCGCCCCCGGGCACTCGGGGTTGTCCCGTACGGACCGCCCGCACACGGGGCAGGCGGGTACGACGCCCCAGTGCAGGCCGAGGCAGAACTGGCGGGCGGTCATGGTGCCGCCGCCGGGGGTGCGTACGGTGCGCAGTCCGGCCGGGGGCAGCGCCCAGGCCCGGCAGGCGGCGAGCAGTTCGCGCTGCCGCTCGTCGGGCAGCCAGTCGGGGACGTGCACGGCGCCCGGCGCGAGGACCGCGCGCTCCCGGGGGAAGAGTTCCACGCCCCCATGGTCCCCCTACGGGCCTCTCCGTCCCCACTCCTCCCCTGCGGGTCCCGCGTCCCGCCGTCCCCCGCGGCTTCCCGGCCCACGGGTCCTGATCTGCGGTTCCGCTAGCCTGGAGCGCGATGAGCGACCGTATGACGACACCGTGGGGCGAGGTCGAGCTGTCCCGCTTCCCCGAGGATCCCCGCGACCGGCTGCGTGCCTGGGACGCTTCCGACGCCTATCTGCTGGACCATCTGGCGGCGGAGAAGGTGCCGCTGACCGGGGAGGTGGTGGTTCTCGGCGACCGCTGGGGCGCGCTGGTCACGGCGCTGGCGGAGCACCGGCCCGTCCAGATCACCGACTCGTTCCTCGGTCAGGAGGCGAGCCGTGCCAACCTGGCGCGGGCCGGCGTCGAACCCGGCGCGGTACCGCTGCTGACCACCCAGGACGAGCCGCCCGAGCGGGTGGACGTGCTGCTGGTGCGGGTGCCGAAGAGCCTGGCGCTGCTGGAGGACCAGCTGCTGCGGCTGGCGCCCGCCGTACACCCGGGCACGGTGGTGATCGGCACCGGCATGGTGAAGGAGATCCACACCTCCACGCTTCGGCTCTTCGAGCGGATCCTCGGCCCGACCCGGACCTCGCCGGCCCGTCAGAAGGCCCGGCTGATCTTCTGCGCCCCCGACCCCGCGACGGAGCGGCCCGCGAACCCGTGGCCGTACCTCTACGACCTCCCGGACGGCGTCGGCGCGATCTCCGGCCGCCCGGTCGTCAACCACGCGGGCGTCTTCTGCGCCGACCGGCTGGACATCGGCACCCGCTTCCTCCTCCGACACCTGCCGGGACCGGGCCCGGCCCGTGTGGTGGACCTGGGCTGCGGCAACGGCGTGGTCGGCACGGCGGTGGCGCTCGCCGACCCGGCGGCCGAGGTGCTGTTCGTGGACGAGTCGTTCCAGGCGGTGGCCTCCGCCGAGGCCACCTACAAGGCCAACGGGGTACCCGGGCATGCCGAGTTCCGGGTCGGCGACGGGCTCGCCGGGGTGGCACCGGACAGTGTGGACCTCGTCCTGAACAACCCGCCGTTCCACTCGCACCAGGCGACGACCGACGCGACCGCCCGGCGGATGTTCACCGGCGCGCGGCGCGCGTTGCGGCCGGGCGGTGAGCTGTGGGTGATCGGCAACCGGCACCTGGGCTACCACGTGACGTTGAAGCGGCTGTTCGGCAACTGCGCACTCGTCGCCAGTGACCCGAAGTTCGTGCTGCTGAAGGCGGTCAAGAAGGGATGACGCGAGGGCGGGCCGGCCGCCGCGCCGGAGGGAGTGTGGCGGCTGGGTCGCGCCCGCGGCGGCGGAGCCGCCCCTGTGCACGGCCCCGTACCCCGGGGCGGGGCGGCTCCGTCGGCCGCGAAGCCGCCGTCGTCCCGTCGGCCGCGCCGCCGGGAAGCCGCGCAGCCCGGATCAGCCGGGTCAGCCCGGTCAACCGGATCAGCCCCGATCCGCGGCGAGGACGCCGATGATGCGCCGCACCTCCCGGGCCATCGCCTCCCTTCCCACGCTGAGGTACGCGCGGGAGTCCACGGCCTCCGGGCGGGCGGCGAGGAAAGCGCGGATCGCCCCGGTCATGGCCATGTTGAGGGCGGTCCCGACGTTGACCTTGGCGATACCGCCCGCGACCGCCTCGACCAGGCCCTCGTCCGGTACGCCCGAGGAGCCGTGCAGCACCAGCGGGACGGACAGCGCGGCGGACAGCCGTTTGAGCAGGGCGTGGTCGAGGGCGGCGGTGCGCGTGGTCATGGCGTGGGAGCTGCCGACGGCGACGGCCAGCGCGTCGACCCCGGTCCCGCCGACGAAGTCCCGCGCCTGCGCCGGGTCGGTGCGGGCACCGGGCGCGTGGGCATCCAGCGGGGGCCGCCCGTCCTTGCCCCCGACTTCCCCCAACTCCGCCTCGATGTACAGCCCTTGGGAGTGCGCCCAGTCGGCGGCCGCACGGGTCGCGGCGAGGTTGTCGGGGTACGGCAGCCGGGCCGCGTCGTACATCACCGAGCTGAACCCGGCGGCGGGCGCCTGGCGCAGCAGGTCGTCGCTCTGCACATGGTCCAGGTGCAACGCGACGGGTACGGCGGCCCGTTCGGCGGCGGCGCCGGCCGCGCGGGCCAGCGGCAGCAGCCGCCCGTAGCGGAACTTGACCGCGTTCTCGCTGACCTGGAGGACGACGGGGGCGCCGGCCGCCTCGGCACCGGCGATGACGGCCTCGATGTGTTCCAGCGTGATGACGTTGAACGCGGCGACGGCCGAGCGGGCTTCGACGGCGCGGGCGACCAGCTCGCCGGTGAGCGCGAGGGGCACTTCGGGTGTCCTTCCGGGGCGCGGTACGGCGGGAGCGGTCAGGCGGAGTCGGAGGAGGAGACGGCGGCCCGGGGGGCCTCGCGGGGCTCGGGGACCTCGGCGGAACCGGCGGTACCGGCGGGCCCCGCGGCGAGGATCACGGAGCGCGTGAGATGGCGCGGCCGGTCCGGGTCGAGCCCCCGCGCCGCGGCGACGGCCACCGCGAGCCGCTGGGCGCGGACGAGTTCGGCGAGCGGGTCGAGGGTGCCCGCGATCCACCACCCCCCGGTGGCGCGGACCTGTTCGGCGAGCCCCTCGGGCGCCTGCCCGAACATCCAGGTGGCGGTGGTCTCGTCGGTGACGCTGATCGGGCCGTGCCGGTACTCCATCGCCGGGTAGGCCTCGGTCCAGGACAGGGATGCCTCGCGCATCTTCAGCCCGGCCTCGTTGGCGAGTCCGACCGTCCAGCCGCGTCCCAGGAAGGTGAACTGGGTGCGCTCGACCAGCCCCTGGGGCAGATCGGTGGTGAGCGCGGTGCGGCCGTCGGCGACGACGGAGTCGGTGTGCAGGCCGAGGTGGGCGCGCAGGAGGGTGAGGGCGGTGGTGGCGAAGCGGGTCTGGACGACGGAGCGTTCGTCGGCGAAGTCCAGCACCACGACGTCGTCGGCGGCGGTCATCACGGGGGTGGCGGGGTCGGCGGTGACGGCGGTCGTCCGGGTCTCCGCACCCCTCGACCGGCCCAGCAGTTCGAGGACCTCGGTGGTGGTGCCGGAGCGGGTGAGGGCGATCACCCGGTCGTACGCGCGTCCGTACGGGAACTCCGAGGCGGCGAACGCGTCGGTCTCGCCCTGTCCGGCTCCCTCGCGCAGGGCGGCCACCGCCTGCGCCATGAAGTACGAGGTCCCGCAGCCCACGACGGCGACCCGCTCCCCCGGCGCCGGCAGCGCGTCCCGGTGCCGCCCCGCCTCCTTTGCCGCCCGCGTCCAGCACTCGGGCTGGCTCTTCAGCTCGTCCTCGACATGGGTCATGCCCACACCCTCCCCGGGTCGCTGATTGTTCCTGCAAGATATAGCGAGTTTTCAAGCACGATCAAGCATTCCTGCGGGGCCGGGGGCGCACGCGGGGGGTGCGCTAGGGTCACCGCTCGGAGAGCGATCGGAGAACGGAGGCCGCGGATGTCCCGGGACGCCCGCTGGAAGGCGCTGCTGGAGCTGCTCGTGGAGCGCGGCCGCCTGGACGTCGAGGAGGCGGCGGCCGAGCTGGCGGTGTCGGCGGCGACGATCCGCCGGGACTTCGACCAGCTCGCCGAGCAGCAGATGCTGGTCCGCACCCGGGGCGGCGCGGTGGTGCACGGGGTGTCGTACGAGCTCCCGCTGCGCTACAAGACGGCCCGCCGCGCCTCAGAGAAACAGCGCATCGCCGCGGCGGTGGCCGATCTCGTGGCGCCGGGCGAGGCGGTGGGGCTGACCGGCGGCACGACCACCACGGAGGTGGCCCGCGCCCTCGCCGTCCGCGGCGACCTGGCCACCGGCTCCCCGGCGCTGACCATCGTCACCAACGCGCTGAACATCGCCAACGAGCTGGCCGTACGGCCCCAGTTCAAGATCGTGGTCACCGGCGGAGTGGCCCGCCCGCAGTCGTACGAGCTGATCGGGCCGCTCGCGGACGGGGTGCTCGGACAGATCAGGCTGGACGTGGCGGTGCTCGGGGTGGTCGCCTTCGACGTGGTGCACGGCGCGGCGGCGCACGACGAGGCCGAGGCGGCGATCAACCGGCTGCTGTGCGAGCGCGCCGAACGGGTCGTGGTCGCCGCGGACTCCAGCAAGCTGGGCGGGCGGGCGTTCGCCCGGATCTGCCCCGCGCACGTGGTGGACACCCTGGTGACGGACACCGCGGTGGACCAGGACACGGTCCACCGTTTCGAGGAGGCCGGTCTCCGCGTCATCGCCGTATGACGCGGAGACCGCCCGCCTCAGAACGCCCCGAGATCCGCCTTCACGAATCCCGCGCCCCGTTGGTCGTTGCAGCCCATCAGTGGGCGGTCGACCGTGTCGGGCGGGAACTGCTGCGCCTGGAGCGCCACGCTGACCAGGGTCAGCAGCAGATCGACGTCGCTCGCGGCGTCGAGGCGCAGGGTCACCCACGGCGAGCCGGGCACGATCCTGATCACGCCGGAGCGCTTGAGATCCCGGGCGAACCGCCGGATCGCCCGGTTGGTCAGCCGCAGATCGACATCGCGGTCCGAGTGGAAATGGGCGATCTCACCCTTGGCGGACACCACCGCCTGTCCCTGACCGCAGCTCGGCACGGCCTGTCTCAGGTCCGGCCAGATCGCCAGTTGCGCGAGTGCGCGCGAGGCCAACGTCATGGACCCATCATGACGTGCTCATCCCGCTGCAACCAGCGCGTGAGCAAGCATTAACCGACCTGTATCCGCAGCGGATCGGCAGACCTGCGCCCCGGTCCGGACGCAAAGCGGGCCGCCAGGACGCCGAATGGGCTCACGTCCCGGCCGAATCCCCTGCTCCGGGGACCACTTCGGCATCCGCGGCCTACGCACGCGAGTGTCGGCCCACCTCGCCCACCAGGCGAATCCGAGCCCGTCGCCCCGCGAACTCCCAGTGTCCGCCCCTGCGTTCGAAGCGGCCTTCGTGACGCCTCGCGGCGAGGGCCGCGACGGCGGCTCGGGCGCAGGGTCTGGAAGACGGTGCCGCGGGAACGCTCGGCGGCGGTACCCGCCTCCTCGTCCACCCCGGCGAACAGCGCACCGACGCCGCGGCGAAGTCACCGGCGTCGACCAACTCGGCTTACCCGGCGATCACGTTCGAGGCGGCGGCCGCGTCCGCGGCCGCGTTCCCGGCACGCGAGCGCACGACCCCGCGCCATAATCCCCTTGCCGCACCCCTCGCCCGCACCCTACGCTGACTTTGTGCCGCAAATAAACAAAACCCGAACGCACAACGTCGTGCCGGGCCGGGAACTCGTCGGGCTGCGGGTGGCGATCACCGCGTTCTTCGCACTGGACGGGTTCGTCTTCTCGGGATGGGTGGTGCGGATCCCGGACATCAAGCACCAGACCCACGCCTCCGCCGGGGCGCTCGGGCTCGCGCTGCTCGGGGTGTCCGCCGGGGCCGTACTGACCATGATGCTGACCGGGCGCCTGTGCCGCAGGTACGGCAGCCACCCGGTGACCGTGGCCTGGATGGTCGTCCTCGCCCTCAGCGTCGCCCTGCCCCCGCTCACCCACTCCGCGGTCGCGCTCGGCGCCGTACTGCTGGTCTTCGGCGCGGCCTACGGCGGCGTCAACGTCGCGTTCAACAGCGCCGCCGTCGATCTCGTCGCCGCCGTACGACGGCCGATCATGCCCGGTTTCCACGCCGCGTTCAGCCTCGGCGGCATGGTCGGCGCGGGCGTCGGCGGGCTGGTCGCCGATTTCCTCTCCCCCACCCGTCATCTGCTGGGCATCACCGTGATCGGGCTGCTCGTGACGGCCGTCGCCGGGCGGGAACTCCTGCGGCACGAGCCGCCGGCGCCGCCGGCCGACGACCGGAAGCCCGCCCGGGACGGTGCCGGCCGGGCGCCCCGCGCCGGCGGGCGCTGGCTCGTCGTGGGCTTCGGACTGGTCGCGCTGTGCGACGCGTACGGCGAGGGCGCCATGGCCGACTGGGGCGCGCTCCATCTCAAGCAGGACCTGACGGCGTCCGCGGGGACGGCGGCGGCCGGGTACGCCTGCTTCGCGCTCGCCATGACCGCCGGGCGGCTTTCCGGCACGGCGCTGCTGGGCCGTCTCGGCCGGGCCCGCACGGTGGTCGCCGGGGGCTCCGTCGCGGCGGTGGGCATGCTGCTCGGCTCGCTCGCGCCGTCGGTCTGGGTGGCGCTGGCCGGTTTCGCGGTCACCGGGCTCGGACTCGCCAACATCTTCCCGGTCGCCATCGAGCGGGCCGGCGCCCTCGACGGAGCCTCCGGCGTCGCCGTCGCCTCCACGCTCGGCTACGGCGGCATGCTGCTCGGGCCGCCCGCGATCGGGTTCATGGCCGACTGGTTCTCGCTGCCCACCGCGCTCACGAGCGTGGCCGCGCTGGCCGCCGTGGCCGCCCTCATCGGGGTGGCGACGCGCCGGGGTCTGAACGGCTGACGCTTTCCCGGCAGTCCCCGCTCATCCGGGTCTCCCGGCCTTCCCGGGGAGGTCAGCGGGCGACCGGTGACCGACGGGGGCGTGTGGCCGGACACACGCTGGCCGACCGCCCCCGGCCCCGCTATCATTGCCCTATGCATCTTTCGTCGTGTCTGTGCTGGTGGCGCTCCTCGTAGGAGCGGCCGCCGCACAGGCATGAACCGGGCCGTTCGCATGGACGGCCCTTTTTCGTGTCCCTGGATCAGGGGGCGGGGCGTCCGACGGCCCCCATCGACCCACCACCAGGAGACCGAATGAACCCCGATCAGCAGTCCGTGCCGTCCGAGGCTTCCCCGACGTCCGGGGCCCCGTCGGCCGCCGACACGTCCGACGCGCTCGGTACGTCCGCCGCGCAGACCCGCAGCGCGGAGCTGGAGAAGCTGATCACCGAGGACCCGGGGAGGTTCCGGATCCTGACCGGCGACCGGCCCACCGGACGGCTGCACCTGGGCCACTACTTCGGCACGCTCCACAACCGGGTGCGGCTGCAGAACCTCGGCGTGGAACTGTTCGTGATCATCGCGGACTACCAGGTGCTGACCGACCGCGACGTCGCCGACGACCTGGTGGGTCACGTGGAGGAGCTGGTCCTCGACTACCTCGCCATCGGCGTGGACCCCGGGCGCAGCACGATCTTCACGCACAGCGCCGTCCCCGCCCTCAACCAGCTGATGCTGCCCTTCCTCAGCCTCGTCTCCGTGGCCGAGCTGAACCGCAACCCCACGGTGAAGGACGAGATCGCCCACTCGCGCCAGTCCGCGGTCAGCGGGCTGATGTTCACCTACCCCGTGCACCAGGCCGCCGACATCCTCTTCTGCAAGGCCAACCTGGTCCCCGTGGGCCAGGACCAGCTCCCGCACCTGGAGGTGACCCGGACCATCGCGCGCCGCTTCAACGACCGCTACGGCAACGGCACCCACGTCTTCCCCCGCCCCGACGCCCTGCTGTCGGAGGTGCCGCTGCTGCTCGGTACCGACGGCACCAAGATGAGCAAGAGCCGGGGCAACTCGGTCACCCTGGCCGCCACCGCCGACGAGACCGCGCGGCTGCTCAAGGGCGCCAAGACCGATTCCGAGCGCCACATCACCTACGACCCGGCCACCCGTCCCGAGGTCTCCTCGCTGCTCCTGCTGGCCGCGCTGTGCCAGAACCGGACGCCCGAGGAGGTCGCCTCCGACATCGGCTCCGCGGGCGCGGCGGCGCTGAAGAAGACCGTGACCGAGGCGGTCAACGAGTACCTGGCCCCGATCCGAGCCCGCCGCGCCGAGTACGCCCAGGACCGCGCCGAGCTGCGCCGCATCCTGCGCGCGGGCAACGAGCGGGCCAACGCCGTGGCCGACGCCACCCTGGCCGAGGTGCGGGCCGCGATGAACAGCGACTACTGAAACCCTGGTGCGACGCGGTGGGCACGTCCGGCAGGATCACCCCATGCAGACTGCCGATTTCCTCCATGCCCTCGATCGCGAGGGCCAGTTGCTCGCCGCGGCCGCCGACCGGGCCGGCACCGACGCCAAGGTTCCGGCCTGCCCCGAGTGGCAGGTACGGGACCTGCTGCGGCACACCGGCGCCGTCCACCGGTGGGCCGCGGCCTTCGTCGCCGAGGGACACACCGCGCCCCGGCCCATCGGTGAGGGGCCGGACCTCGACGGCGCCGAGCTGATCGCCTGGTACCGCGACAGCCACCGCCTGCTGGTCGACACCCTGTCCGCCGCCCCCGCCGACCTGGAGTGCTGGACCTTCCTCCCGCTGCCGGAGCTGTCGCCCCTGGCGTTCTGGACCAGGCGGCAGGCGCACGAGACGACCGTCCACCGGTACGACGTCGAGGCCGCCCGGGGCGGGACGCCGTCCCCGGTCGCCGCGGACCTCGCGGCGGACGGCGTCGACGAGTTGCTGCGCGGCTTCCACGCCCGGCCCAGGAGCCGGGTGCGGACGGCGGAGCCGAAGGTGCTGCGGGTACGCGCGACGGACGCGGGTCGGGACGCGGTGTGGACCGTACGGCTCACCGCGGACGAGCCTCCGGCGGCAGTCCGTGAGGCGAGCGGGGACGCCGACGCCGAACTCTCGGGTCCCGCCGACCAGTTGTACCTGGCCCTGTGGAACCGCGTCCCCGTCCCGCATGTCTCCGGGGACCAGGCGCTGGCCGCCCTGTGGCAGGAGACGTCCGGGATCTGACCCCCGTCAGCCGGGAAGGTCCGACTCGGCCAGCATCCGGGCCAGTACCGCGCGCTGCACCGGCCGCACCTCGGCGTGCAGGGCGCGGCCCTTCGCGGTGAGGGCCACCCGTACGCCCCGCCGGTCCTCCGCGCACACGCCCCGCTCGACCAGGCCCTCCTTCTCCAGGCGGCCGATGAGCCGGGACAGCGCGCTCTGGGTGAGATGGACGCGCTCGGAGATCTCCTGGACGCGGTAGGCGCAGCCGTGCGGACCCCGGCACTCGGCCAGCAGGTCGAGGACCTCGAAGTCGCTGGCGCACAGGCCGTGGGCGTTCAGTGTCCGGTCCAGTTCGCACTGGGTGCGGGCGTGCAGCGTCAGGATGCCCCGCCACTGCGCCACGAGTGCCCGGTCGTCCGTCGTCGAGGTCATCGACGCACCGTAGCAGTCCCATGGGCGGGTAAAGAAAGCCGGTTTCGAGCCTCCCGGCCGCTAGCGCAGCCCGGCCCCGCGTGCCAGCGCCGTGGCCGCGTACCGGAAGAACCGCTCGCGATCCTCGATCACGTTGTTGAACTGGCCGAACAGCTCGAAGCTCACCAGGCCGAACAGCTGCGCCCAGGCCGCGACGAGAGCGGCGGCCATCTCGGGCGCCAGGTCGGGGGCGAGGTCCGCGGCCAACCGCTCGGCCTCCGGGCACAGTTCGTCGGGCAGCGGGAGTTCGGCGAGGCCGGGGCCCTCCTGGGCGTCGCGGAAGATGCCGATGAGGACCATGCCCGTGCGGGCGGCGGCCGGGATCGTGGTCTCGGGGGCGGCATAGCCGGGCACCGGCGAGCCGTAGATCAGGGCGTACTCGTGCGGATGGGCGAGCGCCCAGGCCCGTACCGCCTCGCACACCGCAGTGAAGCAGGCCACGGGCGGGGCGTCGCCGGCGTCCCTGCGCGCCTTCTCCGCGGCGGCGCCCAGGGCGTCGTACGCGTCGATGATCAGGGCGGTCAACAGCTCGTCACGGCTGGGGAAGTAGCGATAGAGGGCGGAGGAGACCATGCCCAGCTCGCGGGCGACGGCCCGCAGGGAGAGCTTGGCCGCGCCCTCGGCCGCGAGCTGCCTGCGGGCCTCTTCCTTGATGGCCGCGGTTACCTCGTTCCTGGCCCGTGCGCGGGCTCCCTGTGCGGTGGTCATACCCGTCATTCTGCCACGCGCGAGATCAGTGCACACAAAAAAGAGCAGTGCTCTTGCAATGGAGCGCCGATCTCCCTCATGCTGGTGTCAGTCAAGAGCGCTGCTCTGCGTAACCGTGGGAGTTCACCATGTCGTCGTCTTCGCCGTACTACCTCAAGGGCAGCCCGCTGAACGTGCGCCTGAACAGCGTGATCGGGTGGCTCGCCCGACACGGGATCAGCTTCGCGGGCACCGCCGAGATGTCCGTCAAGGGCCGCAAGAGCGGCAAGATGCAGCGCATCCCGGTCAATCCGCACACCTACGACGGCGTGCAGTACCTGGTCTCGGCGCGCGGCCACTCGCAGTGGGTGCGCAACATGCGCGTGGCGAACGGCGGTGAGCTGCGCGTCGGGCGCAAGGTGCGCGCGTTCACCGCGGTGGAGCTTCCCGACGCCGAGAAGCTCCCCATCCTGCGGACCTACCTGGAGAAGTGGGGCTGGGAGGTCAACCAGTACTTCGCCGGGGTGACCGCCAACTCCTCGGACGAGGAGATCGTGGCCTGCGCCGTCGACCACCCCGTCTTCCGGATCACCGTCACGAACTGACGGGCTCGTCCTCGGACCTGGCGGGCTCCGCGGCGCCCGCCGACAGCGCCGGGCCCGGGTCCAGCGCGGTCAGGGCGCGCTGGGCGAGCGGGTGGGAGCGGACGATCTCCCCGAGGGAGGTGGCGCCCCGCGTGATGTTGCGGAACGCGTTCCAGGCCGGGCGGAAGCCGGTGAGGGCGGCGTGGAAGAGGCCGGGCCGCCGCTCGAAGGCCGCGAGCAGTCGCCTGCCGACGCTCATCTCCACGCCGAGCCCCGCCTTGACGGCGAAGGCGTAGTTGAGGGCCTGGCGGCGGGTGTCGACGGCGTCGTGCGCCTCGGCTATCCGCACCGCCCACTCGCCGGCCAGCCGGCCGGAGCGCAGCGCGAAGGAGATGCCCTCACGGGTCCAGGGCTCCAGGAGTCCGGCCGCGTCGCCGCAGACCAGGACCCGGCCGCGGGAGAGCGGCGAGTCGTCGGCGCGGCAGCGGGTCAAGTGCCCGGAGGAGACGGACGGTTCGAAGCCGGCCAGGCCGAGGCGGGCGATGAAGTCCTCCAAGTAGCGCTTGGTCGCCGCGCCCTGGCCGCGGGCGGAGATCACACCGACCGTGAGCGTGTCGCCCTTGGGGAACACCCAGCCGTAACTGCCGGGCATGGGGCCCCAGTCGATGAGCACCCGGCCCTTCCAGTCCTCGGCGACCGGCTCGGGGACCGGGATCTCCGCTTCGAGGCCGAGGTCCACCTGGGCCATCTTCACGCCCACATGCGCGCCTATCCGGCTGGCGCTGCCGTCGGCGCCGACGACCGCGCGGGCCAGCACCGTCTCGCCGCCCTGGAGGACGACGGCGACCGTGCGCCGGTCGGGGACCGCCGAGCCGTGCTGCTCGACGCGCTGCACCGTTACGCCCGTACGCAGTTCGGCGCCCGCCTTCTGGGCGTGCTCGACCAGTTGCTGGTCGAACTCGGGCCGGTTGATGAGACCGAACAGCATCTGCCGGGAGCGGCGGGTGCGGGTGAAGCGGCCGTTGTTGGAGAAGGTGACCGCGTGCACCCGGTCCCGCAGGGGCAGTTCGAAGCCGGGGGGCAGGGAGTCCCGCGAGGGGCCGATGATGCCGCCGCCGCAGGTTTTGTAACGGGGCAACTCGGCCTTCTCCAGCAACAGGACGCGCCGCCCCGCGACCGCCGCCGCGTAGGCGGCCGACGCCCCGGCCGGTCCCGCGCCCACCACGACGACGTCCCATACTCGCTGCACGTCGTCCGCCGAAGAGTTCTCGCCGCTCACGATGGTCTACTGCTCCGATCAAGCCGCTGCCGCTCCCCGCCCGCGACGTCCCGCGAGCAGGGGGTAACCCGATGTATCCCGCATCCTACGGCCGCGAGGCGGGTGCACCACTGTGGGAGGATCGATCCACCCAAGCAGTACAACGTCGCACCTACGAGGAGCGTGCCCATGTCGTCGAATCCGGTCGCCGAGACCGTCGCCTCGCTGCTGCCCCGGGCCAAGGCGGAGCTGACCGAGCTGGTCGCCTTCCGGTCCGTGGCGGACTTCGAGCAGTTCCCGAAGAGCGAGAGCGAGGCCGCCGCGAACTGGATCGCCGACGCGCTGCGCGCCGAGGGGTTCGTCGACGTCGCCCTGCTCGACACCCCCGACGGCACCCAGTCGGTGTACGGCTTTCTGCCGGGCCCGCAGGGCGCCAAGACGGTTCTGCTCTATGCGCACTACGACGTGCAGCCGCCGCTGGACGAGGCCGGGTGGACGACTCCGCCGTTCGAGCTGACCGAACGCGACGGACGCTGGTACGGCCGGGGCAGCGCCGACTGCAAGGGCGGTGTGATCATGCACCTGCTCGCGCTGCGCGCGCTGAAGGCGAACGGCGGCGTCCCGGTGAACGTCAAGATCATCGTGGAGGGCTCCGAGGAGCAGGGCACGGGCGGCCTGGAGCGGTACGCCGAGCAGCACCCCGACCTGCTGGCCGCGGACACCATCGTGATCGGTGACGCGGGCAACTTCCGGGTGGGCCTGCCGACCGTGACCACGATCCTGCGCGGCATGACGCTGGTCCGGGTGAGTGTCGAGACCCTGGCGGGCAATCTGCACTCGGGGCAGTTCGGCGGTGCCGCGCCGGACGCGCTGGCCGCGCTGATCCGGGTGCTGGACTCGCTGCGCGCCGAGGACGGTTCCACGACGGTGGACGGTCTGGACGCGTCGTCCGTCTGGGACGGCCTGGAGTACACCGAGGAGCAGTTCCGCGCGGACGCCAAGGTGCTGGACGGCGTCGGGCTGACCGGCTCCGGCTCGGTCGCCGACCGGCTGTGGGCCCGTCCGGCGGTCACCGTGCTCGGCATCGACTGCCCGCCGGTCGTCGGCGCGACCCCCTCGGTGCACGCCGGGGCGCGTGCGCTGGTCAGCCTGCGGGTGCCGCCGGGCGTGGACGCGATGGAGGCGAGCAAGCTGCTCCAGGTCCACCTGGAGACGAACACCCCGTGGGGCGCCCGCGTCACCGTGGAGCAGGTCGGCCAGGGCCAGCCGTTCCGCGCCGACGTCTCCAGCCCCGCCTACCAGGCGATGGCCGACGCGATGGCCGTCGCCTACCCGGGCGAGACCATGCAGTACGCCGGCCAGGGCGGCTCCATCCCTCTGTGCAACACCCTCGCCGGCCTCTACCCCGACGCGGAGATCCTCCTGATCGGCCTCAGCGAACCGGAGGCCCGGATCCACGCCCTGAACGAGAGCGTCTCGCCGCAGGAACTCGAGCGCCTGTCGGTGGCGGAGGCGCTGTTCCTCCAGAACTACGCGGGATAGCGGCCCCGCCGGGAAACCGCGGGAGGGCTGCCGCCGGCCGGCGCACGAGACGGTCTTCCGGGCGATCCTCGCCGGCCACGGCAAGGGCGCCGGTCACGGCAAGGGTGAGGCCGCCGTCCCGATCACGGTCGCGGCCCACCTGACCGGCACCGGCGAACCGGCCGAGCCCGGCGGCCCCCTCCCCGCACACACTGGTCCGGCCCGTGCCCGCCGCCGCGGACGCCGAGTACGACGCCGAGACCGTCCGCGCGGCCGCCGTCGCCCGGAACCCGGTCATCGCGGGCACGGGCGTGGCCGCCGGCGGCCACGCCCGCGACGCCGGCGCAGGGCGGTGGCCGCGACCGGCTCGCCCCGGCCCGCGTCATGCACGCGGCGCGCGCGGCCGTCGACCGGTACGGCTGCGACGACCGACGCTCTGTGCCCGTGGATACGCGTGCCCTTCTCGGGCACGCCTCCTCACTCGACGGCCACCGTCGCCTGCCACGCACCCGGGCGCATGCCCGTCGCCGTCCGGAAGAACACCGAGAAGTTGGACGCGTCGGGGAAGCCGAGCGCGTCGGCGCAGCGAGCCGCGGTGAGGCGGTCGTGCGCGAGGAGCCGTTTGGCCTCCAGGACGATCCGGTCGACGATGTACCCCTTCGCCGTGCGGCCGGTCACCTGCCGCACCGCTCGTGAGAGGGTGCGGGGCGCGTACCCCAGAGCACGGGCGTAGTAGCCCGCGTCGTGATGTTCCCGGAAGTGCGCCTCGACGCTGGACCGGAACAGCCGGAACACCGGGTGGGTGAGCCGTGCCTCGGCGTGCGGCGGCCGGAGCCGGGCGATGAGCGCGGAAAGCAGGATCTCGGGCAGCTCCGTCGGCATGTCCCCGGGTGGGGCGGACGCCTCCAGGAGGAGATGGTCGCGCGCGGTGTCGACGAACGGCCAGTCGGCGTCGGGAATGCTCCAGTGCGCGGCCGGGTCCGGGGACGCGACGAGCTCCCGGGTGGCGTGGGTGACCGGCGCGGTCGGCACGAACAGCACGAGGTGCCCCGCCACGTGAGCGATGTCGTCCCACCGGTGCACCGCTCCGGGAGGGACCCACACCGCGGACCGCTCCTCGATCGGGTGTCGGCGGAAGTCCACCGTGACGGAGCCGTGCCCGCTGTCGACGACGGCGAGGACATGGAAGTCGGCACGTTGGGTGCCGCCGTCGTTCAGCTCGCGAAGGCGGTCGAACGTCATCGTCTCGACCGCGGCGGCACGGCGTCCGACGGGCCGGTATGTCATCTGCCGGATCACGGTCACGTGTCCAGTTTCCACCATCGGGTGACCGGTCACGCCGATGCCGCGCCCCGGCCGCGAGGTTTCAATGAACACACGGGAAATCCGCCCGGAGCACTGACCGAGAGAGACACGATGAACGCGACGCAGCAGACGCTACTGCCCGTTTACGACCATCAGCCGGGGACCGGGCCGACCCTGGTGTTCCTGCACTACTGGGGTGGTTCCGCCCGCACCTGGGACCTCGTCGTCGACCGCCTCGCGGGCCGTGACCTGATCACTGTCGACTTCCGCGGGTGGAGCCGATCGGGCGGCATGCCCGGCCCCTACACGCTGCGCCGGCTTGCCGACGACACGCTCGCCGTGGTGGCCGACGCGGGCGTCACCGACTACGTCCTGGTCGGGCATTCGATGGGGGGCAAGGTCGCGCAGCTGGCCGCGGCGACCCGGCCCGCCGGCCTGCGCGGGATCGTCCTCGTCGGTTCCGGTCCCGCGAAGCCCGCCGCACGGATCACTCCCGCGTACCGGGAGGCCCTTTCCCACGCCTACGACTCCGACGAGTCCGTGGCCCGGGCACGGGACCACATCCTCACCGCGACCGAGCTGCCCGCGTCGATCAAGGCGCGGATCGCGGCCGACTCGCGAGCCGGCGCCGACGCCGCCCGCGCCGAGTGGCCGCTGCGCGGCATCGCGGAGGACATCACCGAGCACACCCGCATGGTCGGCGTTCCCGCCCTCGTCGTCGCGGGAGAGAACGACCAGGTCGAGCCCGTCGGCGTGCTCCGCGACAACCTGGTGCCCTACCTCTCCCGAGCCGGCTTCACGGTGATCCCGACTGTCGGTCACCTGATCCCGCTGGAAGCTCCGGCCGACCTCGCCGACGCCATCACGGCCTTCGCGCCGGCGGCCTGACCACCCGCGCGCGCCCTGACGACGGCCTCCGCCCCTGATCGCCCTGAGCCGAACGGTGTCCGCCCTGGGCAGAGCGGGGTCGTGGTCGGTGGCGGCTCGGCCTAGGGTCGGCGTATGGACGTCATCGAGCTCCTGCCGCGGCTGCATCTGCTCCGTTTCCCTGTCGGTCAGGCGTATCTCTGGCAGGACGGTGAGGAGTTGACGCTGGTCGACGCGGGGCCGATCGGGTCGGGGGCGCTGATCGCCGATGCGGTCAGGGGGTTGGGACGGGCCCCGGAGGACGTGCGACGGCTCGTGCTGACGCACTTCCACGAGGACCACGTGGGCGGGGCGGGCGAGTTCGCCGCGGCGAGTGGGGCGGAGGTGCTGGCGCACCGGCTGGACGCCCCGTTCGTCCGGGGTGGACTCCCCGGCCCGCCGCCGCGGTTCGAGGCATGGGAGCTGCCGGTCCATGCCGAGGTGTCCCGGCTTCTGCCCGAGGGCACGCCCTTGCCGCCGCCCTCGGTGACGGAGGTCGCGGACGGCGAGGTGCTCGGCTTCGGCGGCGGTGCCACCGTGGTGCACGTGCCCGGTCACACGGACGGCAGCATCGCCCTGTTCCTGCCCGCCGAGGGCGTGCTGTTCACCGGCGACACGGTGGCGTCGTCACCGGCGGACGGCACGGTGATGCCAGGGGTGTTCAACCTGGACGGGGACCAACTGCGCGACTCCGTACGGCGCCTGGCGGGCCTCGGTGCCGACGTGGCGTGTTTCGGGCACGGCGCCCCGGTGCTGCGGGGCGCCTCGGCCGAACTGCGCGAAGCGGCCGCGAAGTGACCGTCAGCCGACCGGGACCCCTGCCTCCAGATACAGCGCGGTACCGCGTTCGCGGGCGCGCAGGGCCCAGCGCAGGCGCTCGTAGCGGACCGGGGGCAGCATGCCCGCGGCCTCCTCCTCGGTGGCGAACCGCCAACCGCGCAATTCCGGCCCCGGCAGCGCCACTCGGGCCGCCTCCTCACAGGACAGCCGACCGCCGTCGAAGAGCAGCCGGAGCCCGCCGTAGCCGGGGGGCACGGGCCGCTCCCAGTCCACCACCAGCAGCCGGGGTACCTCACGCAGCCGTATCCCCGTCTCCTCGGCGACCTCGCGCATGCCCGCGCGGCCCGGGGCCTCGCCCCGCTCCACCACACCGCCGGGGAACTCCCAGCCGGGCTTGTAGGTGGGGTCCACGAGCAGCACCCGGTCCTGCTCGTCGAAGAGGAGCACCCCCGCGGCGAGGGTCTCCGCGGTGGGCTCGGGAGTCTGCACGATGTCACAGGGCGTGAAGTCGCCGCTGCCGACCGACTCGGCGATCCGTACGGCGGTCTCGTAGGGGGTCAGCGCGCTGGTGTCGACCAGATGCGCGTCCGCGGCGAGCCAGGAGGCGAGGGCGGCGCGGTACGGCTCGATGTGATCGTACGACCACTGCCGCACCCGCATCTCGCCGTCCGGCAGCTCGGAGGGCACCTCGCGTCCGGCTATTCGCGCTCGCAGGATCGTTTCGGCCGGGGCGAGGACCAGGTGCCGTACGGGAATCCGGCGGGCGGCGAGTCCCCCGAAGATCTCGTCGCGGTGCTCCTGGCGCAGCAGGGTCATCGGCACCACGAGCGTGCCGCCCAGTTCGCCGAGCATCGCGGCGGCCGTGTCGACCACGAGCCGGCGCCAGATCGGCAGGTCCTGGAAGTCGCCGACCTCGGCGAGGTGCTTGGGCGGCAGCAGGTGTGTGAGTGACCCGCCGATGACCTCGGGGTCGAAGAGCGCGCTGTGCGGGATCAGTTCGATCAGTTCCCGTGCGGTCGTGGTCTTTCCCGCACCGAACGCGCCGTTGATCCAGACGACGGTCACGGACTTCCCCCTCTTCTGTTGGCCCCCTGAGGCTTGCCCGCTCCACCCTGCCACGGAAACCCCGCTGCGGTGAGGGTGCGGTAAAGCGCGGTGCCGGTGCCCCCGTGAGGGGACACCGGCACGCGTCCGGCTCGGGCGCCGGGCTACTCCTGGCCGGGCGCCGGGGCGTCGGCGGGGGCCAGGCTCTCATGGCCGACCAGATCACCGGCGGAGTGCAGGGTGCCGGCGACGTCGAGGCCGTCCAAGGGCCCCTTGTCCGCCGCGTGGGACGGGGTGACGGCGGCCACGACGAAACCGGTGGCCAGGGTGGCGAGGGCGAGGATGCTGCGCTTCTTCATGCGCGGATCAACTCCGCGACAGGGCCCGGGGTCACGCGGGTACCGCCGGAACACCGAAACCCGCTGGCCGTGGGGCCGGGAAGGTCGGTAACGTCCGGTCACCCCGACCCGCCCGCCCGGACCGAGGGCCGCCACGCACGACGACCGGAAGAGTGACATCATGACCCGCGCCCGCCCCACGACCACCCTCTGGCGCCCCACCGGGCCCAGGGAACTGGATCTGGTGCGCGAGCTGGAGTGGCGGGGCTGGCCGCCCAGGCTGCCCGAGCAGCCGATCTTCTACCCGGTGCTCAACGAGGACTACGCGATCCGGATCGCCCGGGACTGGAACGTCCGGCACGACGGCGCCGGGTTCGTGACCCGTTTCGAGGTCGACGCCGGGTTCCTCGGCCGGTACCCCGTCCGCCGGGCCGGCGGTGAGACCATCCTCGAACTGTGGGTGCCTGCGGAGGAACTGGACGAGTTCAACGCCCATGTCCTGGGCCGGATCGAGGTCGTGCACGCGTTCCGGTGAGCCGTGGCACACGTATCCCGAGGAGTACGCGTGTTTTCCGCCTTCCCGTCCGGTACGGCCCGCGCCGGAGTCGATGACGTGGTCGAGGACGTCGCACGGTCGGCGGACCGGCTCGTCTCGGCCGCTCTCGCGCTGTCCGAGGCCGCGCTGAGAGCGCCTTCGGGGCTGCCGGGGTGGACGCGGGGGCATGTACTCGCGCATGTCGCGTACAGCGCCGACGCGTACACGTGGTTGCTCGGGCTCGCCCGTACCGGCCGGGAGCCCGGTCCGAGGGCGGACGCGACGACGGTGGCGCGGGATGCCGTACTGCCCGCCGAGCGGCTGGCCGACCGGCTGCGGACCGGCCTCGACCGGTTCACGAACGGGGCGCGCGCGCTGCCCGCGCCTGCCTGGGGACGGCTGGTCCCCGCGCTGGCCGGCTGGCGTCATCCGGCCTGGTACCTGCTGCTGCGCTGCCTGCGGGAGGTCGAGACCCACCATCTCGACCTCGCCGTCGGCCATGGCACCGAGCACTGGCCGGACCGCTACGTCGGCTGGGCCCTCGACGACACCCTCACCACACTGGGTGCCCGGGGATTCCCGGTCGCTTCCGTGGAGGCCGTCGACCTCGGACGGCGCTGGACGGTGTCGGCGACGGGACCGGACGTCACCGGTGAGGGGCATCGCGTTCTCGGCTGGCTCACCGGACGGCTCCCGGCCGACGGGCTGCGGACCGACGCGCTCACACCCGCCTCCGTCCTCCCGGCCCCACCCGCCTGGCCCCAGCCCCCGCTGCCCGGTTGGGGGCGCGAGGACCGCTGAGCCACCGAAGCGCACACGTCCGAACGGCGGCCGGTGCGCTCGCCGCACCCCTTCCACCGTGCTCGGACACGTTCTACCGTGAACGCCCCTCTTTTCCCGGCGCGTTGGAGGAACGTCGACCATGCGCACATCCTCGACCCGCACAACCGCCCGACGCGCGGCCGGAGTCCTCCTCGCCGGACTGCTCTGCGCCGCGGGCCTCGTCACCGCTCCGTCCGCCGCCTCCGCCGCGCCCGGCCTCGCCGACGGCCTCGCCCTCACCCCGCCGATGGGCTTCGACAACTGGAACTCCACGCAGTGCGGGCCCGGCTTCGACGAGGCGATGGTCGAGGGCGTCGCGGACCTCATCGTCGCGAAGGGCCTGAGGGACGCGGGGTACCGGTACGTCAACCTGGACGACTGCTGGGCCTTCCCGTTCCGCGACCTCAACGGCAGGCTCGTCCCGGACCCGGTCCGCTTCCCCCACGGGATCAAGGCGCTTGCCGACTACGTCCACGCCAAGGGGCTCAAGCTCGGCATCTACACCAGCGCAGGTCTGCGGACCTGCGACGTCATCGGCATGCCGGGGGCCCTGGGCCACGAGTACGGCGACGCACGGCAGTTCGCCGACTGGGGCGTGGACTACGTGAAGTACGACAACTGCAACAACCTGGGCATCGACGCGAAGGCGCGCTACACGACCATGCGGGACGCGCTCGCGGCGACCGGGCGGCCCATCGTCTACAGCATCTGCGAATGGGGCGAGAACAAGCCCTGGGAGTGGGCCCCTGGCATCGGCCACCTGTGGCGCACCACCGGTGACATCAGCGACCGTTGGTCCTCCATGCTGTCGATCGTCAAGCAGAATCTGCCGCTCGCCCCGTACGCGGGTCCCGGCCACTGGAACGACCCCGACATGCTGGAGGTCGGCAACGGCGGGATGACGGACACCGAGTACCGCTCCCACTTCTCCCTCTGGTCGGTGATGGCCGCCCCGCTGCTCATCGGCACCGACCTGCGCGAGGCGTCCGCGGCGACCTTCGACATCCTGGGCGACGAGGAGGTCATCGCCGTGGACCAGGACCCGCTCGGCAAACAGGGCACCGTCGTCTCCAGCACCGGCGGACGCTGGGTGATCGCCAAGGAGATGGCGGACGGCAGCCGCGCGGTCGCCCTGTTCAACGAGTCCGGCACCGCGCAGCCGATCACCACCACCGCGAGGGCCGTGGGCCTGCCCGCCGCGGACGGCTACACCCTGCGGGACCTGTGGCAGCACACCGACGGCCACTCCGGCGGGGCCATCGCGGCCACCGTCCCGGCACACGGCACCGTCCTGCTGCGCGTCCGGGCCGACGCGGACTGAGCCGGCCGCCGACGACCCGAACCGGCTCCGGCCCAGGCCCAGGCCGACCGGCGACCGCCTAGCGCCGCACCGGTCCCGGCCCCCTGATCAGCGCCGCCGCCGCGGCCCCCACCAGCCCCGCGTCCGTCCCCATCTGCGCGGGCACCACCGTCAGCCGCCGCACGAACGACAGCGTGGCGTAGTCGGCCAGCGCCTCCCGCAGCGGCGTGAAGAGGACGTCGCCCGCGTTGCCGACCCCGCCGCCGATGACCGCGATGTCGATCTCGACCAGCGTCGCGGTGGCCGCGATCCCGGCGGCGAGCGCCCGCGCGGCCCGTTCGAAGGAGGCTATGGCGACCGGGTCGCCCGCCCGCGCGGCGGCGGCCACCGCGGCGGCCGAGGTGTCGCCGTCCGGGCCCGGCCGCCACCCCTGTTCCCCGGCGCGGCGGGCGATGTTCGGGCCGCTGGCGATCCGTTCCACACAGCCCCGCGAACCACACGGGCAGGGGTCGCCGTCGAGGTCGACGCTGATGTGCCCGATGTGCCCGGCGTTGCCGGTCGGACCGGGGTGCAGTCGTCCGTTCAGGACCAGGCCGCCGCCGACGCCCGTCGAGACCACCATGCACAGCGCGTTGTCATGGCCACGGGCAGCGCCCTGCCAGTGCTCGGCGGCGGTGATCGCGACGCCGTCGCCGATCAGCTCGACCGGCAGCCCGCCGGTGGCCGCGCGTACCCGCTCGACCAGCGGGAAGTCCCGCCAGCCCGGCACGTTCACCGGGCTGACGGTGCCCGCGGAGGCGTCCACCGGGCCCGCGCTGCCGATGCCGACCGACCCGACCAGTCGCCACAGGGACGAACCGGCGAGTTCGCCGAGCACCTCCTCGACGGCCCGCATGACCGTCTCGCCGTCCTGCCGGGCGGGTGTGGCGCGCTGGGCCCGCTCCAGGATCAGTCCGCGGCCGTCCACCAGCCCGCCGGCGATCTTGGTGCCGCCGATGTCCAGGGCTGCCACGAGGTCGGTGCGCATCAGAGTCAGATCTCCCCGTTGAACGGTCGGGAACCAGGGACAGGGCGGGTGGCGCGGCGAAGGGCGCGGTCCCGCGCGGAGCGGTGGACAGTCTCTCGCGCACCTGACAACGTTGTCCAGGCTCTATGCTCGACGCCACATCCTCATACAAGCCCATGGGCCGCCGCACCACACCCCCCATGGGGACCACGGACGACAGGACAGGACAGCGCATCGTGCCCGAGACCACCCGCCGCGCAGACCGCCACCCCGGGAACCGCTACGGCAACCGCCCGACGATGAAGGACGTGGCGGCACGGGCGGGTGTCGGGCTGAAGACGGTGTCCCGGGTGGTCAACGGCGAGCCCGGGGTCACCCCGGACACCGAGCGCCGGGTGCAGGAGGCGATCGACGCGCTGGGGTTTCGCCGCAACGACAGCGCGCGGGTGCTGCGCAAGGGCCGCACCGCGAGCATCGGCCTCGTCCTGGAGGACCTCGCGGACCCCTTCTACGGCCCGCTGAGCCGGGCGGTGGAGGAGGTCGCCCGCTCGCACGGCGCTCTCCTGATCAACGGCTCCAGCGCCGAGGACCCGGAGCGTGAGCGGGAGTTGGCGCTGGCGCTGTGCGCGCGGCGGGTGGACGGCCTGGTGGTGATCCCGGCCGGGGACGACCACCGCTATCTGGAACCGGAGATCCGGGCGGGCGTGGCCACGGTGTTCGTGGACCGTCCGGCCGGGCGGATCGACGCCGACGTGGTGCTGTCCGACAACTTCGGCGGGGCCCGCGACGGCGTGGCCCATCTGATCGCACACGGCCACCGCAGGATCGGGTTCATCGGGGACATGCCCCGCATCCACACCGCGGCCGAGCGGCTGCGCGGCTATCGGGCGGCCATGGAGGACGCGGGGATACCGGTCGAGGACCGCTGGATGTCGCTCGGGGTGACGAGCCCCGAGCGGGTGCGCCGCGCGGCGCAGGAGATGCTGTCCGGACCCGACCCCGTCACCGCGGTCTTCGCGGGCAACAACCGGGTGACGGTCACCGTGGTCCGGGTCCTTTCCGAACAGTCCCGGCAGGTCGCCCTCGTCGGGTTCGACGACTTCGAACTGGCCGATCTGCTGCAACCGGGTGTCACGGTCGTCGCCCAGGACGCGGCGGCCCTCGGCCGTACGGCGGCGGAGCGGCTCTTCCGGCAGCTGGACGGCGGTCTCGTCGCACCGGAGCGGATCGAGCTGCCCACCCGGCTGATCACCCGCGGCTCGGGCGAGCTGCCCCCGGCCGGCTGAGGCGCCCGGGAGTCGTTCGGCCTGGGCCGGACCGGCGGCGGCCGGACGTGATCGACGCCGGCGAGGGGGTGCCGCCGGCTTCCCGCGGGCCCGGCTGCCCGCGCCGGACGTCCAGGTCCGGTCGGCCGACGGCGCGGGGCCGCCAGGGACGCACGCGGACGCCGACCGGCACGGTGTGCCGCACGACGACACCGGCGTGCCCCCGGCCGGCGCCCGCTGCTCGCCGAACCCCTCCCCAGATCACCGCGGTCGAGTGCGCGGTTCGGGGTGACAGCCGAGGAGTCCGGTGAACGGGCGCGCGGCGACACGGGGTTGCGCGCGGTACCCGGCTGTTCGCCGAGCACCGCTGGGTGACGGAGCCGGGGCTCGAACCGCGTCTCGCCCCATGAACCCGCGTGCCCCCTGGGCCCCGCGAGCCCCGACTACCGCGCCGACGTGGTGAGATCGCCGCGCCGGGGCGCCGCGAAGCCCTCCAGTCCCGCGCGGCTCAGCCCCGTGCGCTCGGTCACCTCGGCGAGGTCGAGCGCGCCGCAGTCCAGGCCGCGCAGCAGATAGCCGCCGAGCGCCTTGGCGGTGGCGGGCTCGTCCAGGACGTCGCCACCGGCGCGGTCGGCGTACCGGGCGAGGCGGGCGGCGGCCTGCTCGAAACCCTCGCGGTAGAAGGCGAAGACGGCCGCGTAACGGGTCGGGAGGTGGCCCGGGTGCATGTCCCAGCCCTGGTAGTAGGCGCGGGCGAGGGCGCGCCGGGTGAGGCCGTAGTGCAGCTGCCAGGCGGCGTGGACCTGCTCGGTGGGGCCGACCGGGAGGACGTTGGTGGAGCCGTCCGAGACGCGTACGCCGGTGCCCGCGGCGGCGACCTGCATGACCGCCTTGGCGTGGTCGGCGGCCGGGTGGTCACTGGCCTGGTACGCGGCGGAGACGCCCAGGCAGGCGCTGTAGTCGAAGGTGCCGTAGTGCAGCCCGGTGGCGCGGCCCTCGGCGGCCTGGATCATGCGGGCGACGGTCGCGGTGCCGTCGGCCGCCAGGACGGCCTGGCTGGTCTCGATCTGTATCTCGAAGCCGAGCCGCCCCGCGTCCAGTCCGTGAGCCTTCTCGAAGGCCTCCAGGAGCCGCACGAAGGCGCTCACCTGCTCGGCATAGGTCACCTTCGGCAGGGTCAGCACCAGCCCGTCGGGCAGCCCGCCCGCCGCCATGAGCCCGGTGAGGAAGACGTCGAGGGTGCGGATGCCACGGTCCCGCACCGCGGCCTCCATGCACTTCACGCGGATGCCCATGTACGGCGCCGCCGTGCCCTTCTCGTACGCCTCGGCGACCAGCCGGGCCGCGCGGGCCGCGGTCTCGTCCTCCTCGGCGTCGGGGCGGGGGCCGTAGCCGTCCTCGAAGTCGACCCGCAGGTCCTCGATCGGCTCGCGCTCCAGCTTGGCGCGGACGCGGGAGTGGACCGGCTCGGCCAGCTCGTCGGCGAGGCCGAGGACGGCGGCGAACGAGGCGGCGTCCGGGGCGTGTTCGTCAAGAGCGGCGAGGGCCCGGTCGCCCCAGGAGCGGACGGTGTCGGCGGCGAAGGCGTCCCCGGGGACGTAGACGGTGTGGACGGGCTGCCGGGTGCCGGGGTCCCCGGGGTAGCGGCGCGCCAGCTCCGCGTCGACCGGTGCGAGCGAGGCGCTGATCTCCTCGCCGACAGCGCCGGAGAGGCTTGTCGCCACGTTCTCCTGCTGACCCATCCCACACCCTCCAATATTCCGCTGTACGGAATCAACAATCCGTAGAACGAAGTTATCCGGCGCCCTTCTCGCTGGTCAACACCCCCACGACGCCTTCAGGATGCACCGAGGCCCCCGTGACCGCTTGGGTCACGGGGGCCTCGGACAGCCGGTCAGCGATCAGCCCTTGCGGGTCTTGATCTCCTCGGTCAGCTGCGGCACGACGTCGAACAGGTCGCCGACGACGCCGTAGTCGACCAGCTCGAAGATCGGGGCCTCGGCGTCCTTGTTGACGGCCACGATGGTCTTCGAGGTCTGCATACCGGCGCGGTGCTGGATCGCGCCGGAGATGCCGTTGGCGATGTACAGCTGCGGCGAGACCGACTTGCCGGTCTGGCCGACCTGGTTGGTGTGCGGGTACCAGCCGGCGTCCACGGCGGCACGCGAGGCGCCGACGGCCGCGCCGAGCTGGTCGGCGAGGGCCTCGATGATCGAGAAGTTCTCGGCGCCGTTGACACCGCGGCCGCCGGAGACCACGATCGCGGCCTCGGTCAGCTCCGGGCGGCCCGTGGACTCACGCGGGGTGCGGGCGGTGACCTTGGTGCCGGTGGCCTTGTCGGAGAAGGTCACGGCGAGGGCCTCGACCGCGCCCGCGGCCGGGGCGGCCTCCACGGCGGCCGAGTTCGGCTTGACCGTGATGACCGGGGTGCCCTTGATGACACGGGACTTGGTGGTGAAGGACGCGGCGAACACCGACTGGGTGGCCACCGGACCCTCGTCGCCGGCCTCCAGGTCGACGGCGTCGGTGATGATGCCGGAGCCGATGCGCAGCGCCAGACGGGCGGCGATCTCCTTGCCCTCCGCGGAGGACGGCACCAGGACGGCGGCCGGGGAGACGGCCTCGTGGGCGGCCTGCAGGGCGTCCACCTTCGGCACGACCAGGTACTCGGCGTACTCGGACGCGTCGTGGGTGAGGACCTTCACCGCGCCGTGCTCGGCGAGGGTGGCGGCGGTGTCGGCGGCGCCGTTGCCCAGCGCGACGGCGACGGGCTCGCCGAGGCGGCGGGCCAGGGTCAGCAGCTCAAGGGTCGGCTTGCGGACGGCACCGTCCACGTGGTCGACGTAGACGAGGACTTCAGCCATGGGATTGCTCTCCTGCGTAACGAAGTTGAGGGGCGGTCGGCGGGCGCGAACCCTTAGATGAACTTCTGGCTCGCGAGGAACTCAGCGAGCTGCTTGCCGCCCTCGCCCTCGTCCTTGACGATGGTGCCGGCCGTGCGGGCCGGACGCGCGGCCGCGGTCTCGACCTTGGTGAACGCGCCCTCCAGGCCGACCTCTTCCGCCTCGATGTCGAGGTCCGACAGGTCCCAGGACTCCACCGGCTTCTTCTTGGCCGCCATGATGCCCTTGAAGGAGGGGTAGCGGGCCTCGCCGGACTGGTCGGTCACGGAGACGAGGGCCGGCAGCTGGGCCTCCAGCTGCTCGGAGGCGGCGTCGCCGTCACGGCGGCCCTTGACGGTGCCGTCCTCGACCGAGACCTCGGACAGCAGGGTGACCTGCGGGACGCCCAGGCGCTCGGCGACCAGCGCGGGGACGACACCCATGGTGCCGTCGGTGGAGGCCATGCCGGAGACGACCAGGTCGAAGCCGGCCTTCTCGATGGCCTTGGCCAGCACCAGGGAGGTGCCGATGGCGTCGGTGCCGTGCAGGTCGTCGTCCTCGACGTGGATGGCCTTGTCGGCACCCATCGACAGGGCCTTGCGGAGCGCGTCCTTGGCGTCCTCGGGGCCGACCGTCAGCACGGTGACCTCGGCGTCGTCCGCGTCCTCCGCGATCTGCAGGGCCTGCTCGACCGCGTACTCGTCCAGTTCGGAGAGCAGACCGTCCACGTCGTCGCGGTCGACGGTCAGGTCATCGGCGAAGTGCCGGTCGCCAGTGGCGTCGGGCACGTACTTCACAGTGACAACGATCCTCAAGCTCACGCCGGCTCTCCTACTGCATCGTGATTTCCTGGCTGCCTCTTGCAGGCAGCATAGGCGCCTGAAGCGGCCGATCCCGATCGGGGCGTCAGCGCGCTCCGACCGAGATATTACTCGTCAGTACACCCAGTTCGTCCCCGCTAAGCAAGCGCTTTGAACTGTGACCTTCGCAACGCAGCGTAATCGGAACTCGACGGCTTCGCAGGAGAACCGGGCGTGATCAACGCCGCATCAGTCGCGCAGCGCCGTGAAGCGGCCCTGGTGGTAGAGGAGCGGGCGGCCGCCGCCCGCCGGATCGCCGAGGACGACCTCCGCGAGCACGATCCGGTGGTCGCCGGCCGGGACGCGGGCGACGATCCGGCAGACCAGCCAGGCGAGCACGCCGTCGAGGACGGGCACACCCTCGGGGCCGTCGTGCCAGACGGTGGGCGCGCCGAAGCGGTCGGCGCCGCTGCGGGCGAAGGTGGCGGCCAGTTCGCCCTGGTGCTCGCCGATTATGTGGACGCCGATGTGGTCGGACTCGGCTATCGCGGGCCAGCTGGAGGCACCGATGCCGACCCCGAAGGAGATCATCGGGGGTTCGGCGGAGACCGAGGTGAGGGAGGTGGCGGTGAAGCCGACCGGTCCCGCGGCGCCGCGCGCGGTGATCACCGCGACACCGGCGGCGTGCCGGCGGAAGGTGGCGCGCAGGAGGTCGGGAGAGGCGAGCTGGGGGGTGCCGAGTCCGGGCAGGGCCGTCATGGAGTTGTCCTTCTGTTCGGGAGGGCGAGCGGGTCCGTGGCTGCTCAACAGCCCGGACAGCAGGCGCTCGCGGTGCGCGCGAGGTCGACGTGGGCCCGCCCGTGGAGAAGGAGTTCGGTCGGCATACGGTCAGGTTGACGATAGGTGGTGCACGCAGTCAAGTACGGTCCGGGAACTGGGACGTCTCTCACCAGGTGCGGAACGTCTGTCGCCGGATGCTGAGGCCCCCTCACACCGCCTCCCCCAGGGCCGCGATGACATCGGCCTTGCGGGGCTGCCCGGCGGCGCGCCGTACTTCCCTGCCGTGCGCGTCCAGCACCAGGACGGTGGGGGTCTTCAGGATGCCGAGGGCGCGTACGAGGTCGAGGCGGGCCTCGGCGTCGATCTCGACATGGGCGACGCCGGGCACCATCGCGGCGACCTCGCCGAGGACGCGCCGGGTGGCGCGGCAGGGCGCGCAGAAGGCGCTGGAGAACTGGACGAGGGTGGCCCGTCCGCCGAGATCGCCGCCGAGTTCCGCCGCGCCCAGACCGGCGGCGCCCGGCCGCCCGGCGCCGTCCCGTTCCGCGCCGTCCGGCTCTGTGCCGTCCGGTCCGACGTCCTCAGGCCCGGCGTCCTTGCACCCGTTCACCCTCGCCCTCCCGCTCCGCTGTCTGTGCAGCACTTCAGGGACGCCCGCTGCTGCGGGCCGTCGCGATGCGAACAACCGGCGCGCCGCGAACATTCCCGGCGCGCCGGCGGATCCGGGGGACGTGACGAGGATCTCGCCGCGGCCGGGCACCAGAACTGGCTCCCCGCACGTTCTTGGGGCACGATCTGCGAGACGCCGTAAACCTACGGCTGCGTAACTTTCCCGCCGGGAGCCCCTTTCCCGAGCAGAGCAGAAAGGGTTCGTCCCACCCATGGCAGAACTGGTCTACCGTCCCGTCATCGGATTCGCCAAGACGCTGTTCAAGGTCTGGGACCTGAAGATCGACTGCCAGGGGTCGCCGAACATCCCGCGCTCCGGCGGCGCCGTGCTGGTGAGCAACCACATCAGCTACCTGGACTTCATCTTCAACGGCCTGGCCGCCCTGCCGCAGAAGCGCCTGGTGCGGTTCATGGCGAAGGAGTCCGTGTTCCGGCACAAGATCTCCGGCCCGCTGATGCGCGGTATGAAGCACATCCCGGTGGACCGCGGGCAGGGCGAGGCCGCCTACGCGCACGCGCTGGACTCGCTGCGCTCCGGTGAGGTCATCGGCGTCTTCCCCGAGGCCACCATCTCCCAGTCGTTCACCCTCAAGAGCTTCAAGTCGGGCGCGGCCCGGCTCGCCCAGGAGGCCGGGGTGCCGCTGATCCCGATGGCGGTGTGGGGCACGCAGCGGCTGTGGACCAAGGGCCACCCCCGCGACTTCAAGCGCAGCCACCTGCCCGTCACCATCCGCGTGGGCGAGGCCGTGGAGGCGCCGCGCGACCAGTACGCCGGGGCCATCACCCGCCGGCTGCGCGAGCGCGTCCAGGAACTGCTGGACGCCGCCCAGCGCGCCTACCCGGGCCGTCCGAAGAGCCCGGAGGACAGCTGGTGGCTCCCGGCCCACCTGGGTGGTACGGCGCCGACGGCGGACGCGCTGCGGGCCGCCGAGGCCCGCTGACACCCCCGCCCCGCCGGCGGTGCCGAGGGGCGGTGGCGGCCGTGCGACCTCACGCGGTGGGACGACGACCCGTCGTCCACGGATCTGTCCCTCGCCGCCTGGTACGGCGGCTGGAGCAACCGCCTGGTCATCGACCGCGGAGTGCGCGATCCCCTGACCGCGGCGGCCCGTCGCGACGGCGAGGCCGCGTGGCCGACGCCCGCGCCGCCGTGCGGCCCTTCAGAGCGCGGGGGTCGGCGGCCCGCCCGGTGGGACGTCCCAAGCAGGGGGCGCGACAGGGCCGTTCGGCGTCGTAGAGGATCGCGAACGCGTCCGCGTCCCTGGCGAGTCCGTCGAAGAGCGGGACCGGGCAGACGCTCGACGCGCGGGAGCCGACATGTCGCGCGCCGAGCCGGGAAGCCCCGTACGGGAAGGGTCCCCGCCGTGCCGCCCGCGAGCGCCACGGCGGAGGCGGGCCACGGGTGTCCGCGCGGCCAGGAGAACCGTCCCGTCACACCCTCCCCTCCGCTCCGGCGGCCCCGCGAGCGCCGTCGGCCGCTCCCCCTCCCCTCCCCCGTGGGTCATGCCGGGGAGGTCACAGGGTGCTCGGCAGCGCCCTGCCCAGGGCCTCGCGGTCGGGGGCGGTGCGCAGGGCGTCGAGGACGGCCGGGTGCGCGGTGGCGTAGAGCACCGGGTGGTCCCGTTCGTCCGCGGCCGGGTCGGGGATCCAGGCGAGCCGCTCGCCGGTCAGGGAGAACCGCGCGTCGACACCGGGTTTGTTGCCGCGCGGGTCCTGGCGGTGCCAGGCGCCGTGGAAGCGGACGGCGACCAGTCCGTGCAGCACGTGGGCGCCGCCGTCGTCGTCGCGCAGGCGCTGGTAGCACAGGGCCGTCGGGATGTCCTCGGCGCGCAGCAGGGCCGTCAGCGCGTGCGCCTTGGCGTGGCAGATGCCCGTGCGGCGCGTGAGCACGTCGGAGGCGCGCCAGGTGACGCGGAGGTCGCCGGTGTCGGCGGAGTGCGGGATGGTGTCCCGGACGAACTCATAGGCGAGGTGCGCATAGGCATACGAGTCGGCCGCGTCGGCGGCCAGCCGCGCGGCCGTCTCCCGCACCACCGGATGGTGATGGTCGATGACCTCGTCAGCGGCCAAATAGGCGGAGAGGTCCGCGGATTCCTGGATCAGCTGCATGCTCGCAGAGCATAGGAATGCGATCACCCGACAGTCAATGACTTTTCAGGTGACCGCATACCTATGCAGCGCCAGGCGCCTGGCTCAGCGCGCCATCTCCTCCTTGAGGGCCGCCACGAAGGTGTCGACGTCCTCCTCCGTGGTGTCGAAGGAGCACATCCAGCGCACGGTCCCGGCGGCCTCGTCCCAGAAGTAGAAGCGGAAGCGCTTCTGCAACCGCTCGCTCACGTCGTGCGGGAGCCGGGCGAAGACGCCGTTGGCCTGCACCGGGTAGAGGATCTCGACGCCGTGCACCGCGCGCACGCCCTCGGCCAGCCGCTGGGCCATCTCGTTGGCGTGCCGGGCGTTGCGCAGCCACAGGTCCTTGGCCAGCAGGGCCTCCAACTGCACCGAGACGAAGCGCATCTTGGAGGCGAGCTGCATGGACAGCTTGCGCAGGTGCTTCATCTTGCGCACGGCGTCCTGGTTGAGGACCACGACCGCCTCGCCGAACACGGCGCCGTTCTTCGTCCCGCCGAGCGACAGGATGTCGACGCCGACCGCGCTGGTGAAGGTGCGCAGCGGCACGTCCAGGGAGGCGGCCGCGTTGGCTATCCGGGAGCCGTCCAGGTGCACCGTCATGCCGTGCGCGTGGGCGTGCTCGCAGATCGCGCGGATCTCCTCGGGCGTGTAGAGCGTGCCCAGCTCGGTGGACTGGGTGATCGAGACGACCTGCGGCATCGCCCGGTGCTCGTCCTCGAAGCCCCAGGCCTGCCGGTCGATCAGCTCGGGCGTGAGCTTGCCGTCCGGCGTGGGCACGGTGAGCAGCTTCAGGCCGCCCATCCGCTCGGGCGCCCCGCCCTCGTCCACGTTGATGTGCGCGCTCTCGGCGCAGACCACCGCGCCCCAGCGGTCGGTGACCGCCTGGAGCGCGACCACGTTCGCGCCGGTGCCGTTGAAGACCGGGAAGGCCTCCGCGGTGGCACCGAAGTGGCTGCGGATGATCCGCTGGAGGTTCTCGGTGTACTGGTCCTCGCCGTAGGCCACCTGATGGCCGCCGTTGGCCAGGGCCAGGGCGGCCAGCACCTCCGGATGCGCCCCGGCGTAGTTGTCACTGGCGAAACCGCGGACCTCCGGGTCGTGATGACGACGCGCGTCGGTCCTGGGAGGGTTCACGGCTTCTCGGTCAGCCACAGACGGTTTCCGTTCAACTCGGCGGCGGACTTGCTCCAGACGCCCTCGATGGCCTCGGCCAGGTCCTTGACGTCCGTGAAGCCCGCGAACTTCGCGTTGGGGCGTTCGGCGCGCATCGCGTCGTGCACCAGCGCCTTGACCACCAGGATCGTAGCCGCCGACGTCGGGCCCTCGGCGCCCTCCGCCTTGCCCGCCTTGCGGAAGTAGTCCGCCATGGCCAGCGTCCACGCCTCGGCGGCGGCCTTCGCCGCGGAGTACGCGGCGTTGCCCGCGGTGGGCTTGGAGGCGCCGGCCGCGCTGATCAGGACGTAGCGGCCACGCTCGCTGCGCTGGAGGGCCTCGTGGAAGGCGAGCGAGGTGTGCTGCACGGTGCGCACCAGCAGCAGCTCCAGGAAGTCCCAGTCGTCGAGGCTGGTCTTCGTGAAGGTCTCGCTGCCGCGCCAGCCGCCGACCAGGTGCACCAGGCCGTCGACGCGGCCGAAGTCCTTCTCGATGTGCTCGGCCCACTCACGGGTGGACTGCAGGTCGAGGAGGTCCACGGTGTCGCCCGTGACCGTGGCACCGCCGGAGGCGTAGCGGGCCGCGTCCACGGCCTCCGACAGGCGCTGCGGGTCGTTGTCCGCTCCGACGACGGTCGCCCCGGCCTCGGCCAGGCGCAGCAGCGTCGCCCGGCCGGCGGGTCCGCCCGCGCCGGCCACCGCGATCACCGCACCGCTGAGCGCCCCGTTCGACCCGTTCCCCATGATCTTCCCCTCTGCAGCAGTGATGTGTGTGGGCGGTACGCCGTCAGTCACGCGGCGAGCCGCTCGGCGGCGTCCGCCGTGATGCCCTTGGTAGAGGCGATCACATTCTTCAGCTTCTTGGACAGGGCTTCAAAGAACATGCTCAGCGGAAACTCGTCCGGGAGCACGTCGTCCACCAGCTTGCGCGGCGGCAGGGTCAGGTCCAGGGCGTCCGGACCCTTGGCCCACTTGGAGCCGGGGTGCGGGGCGAGGTACTCGGACACCAGCTGGTAGCCGGCGAACCAGTGCACGAGCTTGGGGCGGTCGATGCCGTCCCGGTACAGCTTCTCGATCTCGGCGCACAGCTGGTTGGTGACCTGCGGGGCGCGCTCCCAGTCGATGGACAGCTTGTTGTCCGTCCAGCGCACGACGTCGTGCTTGTGCAGGTAGGCGAAGAGCAGCTGGCCGCCGAGACCGTCGTAGTTGCGCACGCGGTCGCCGGTGACGGGGAAGCGGAACATGCGGTCGAAGAGCACCGCGTACTGCACGTCACGGGCCTGCGGGACGCCGTCCGCCTCCAGCTTCACGGCCTCCTTGAAGGCGGTGAGGTCGCAGCGCAGCTCCTCCAGGCCGTACATCCAGAACGGCTGGCGCTGCTTGATCATGAACGGGTCGAACGGCAGGTCACCGTGGCTGTGGGTGCGGTCGTGGACCATGTCCCAGAGCACGAAGGCCTCTTCACAGCGCTTCTGGTCGTGGACCATCGCGGCGATGTCCTCGGGCAGTTCGAGGCCCAGGATGCCGACGGCGGCCTCGGTGACCCGGCGGAAGCGGGCCGCTTCGCGGTCGCAGAAGATGCCACCCCAGGAGAAACGTTCCGGCGCCTCACGGACGGCGATGGTCTCCGGGAAGAGGACGGCCGAGTTGGTGTCGTAGCCCGAGGTGAAGTCCTCGAACGTGATGCCGCAGAACAGCGGGTTGTCGTAGCGCGTGCGCTCCAGCTCGGCCAGCCACTCGGGCCAGACCATGCGCAGCACGACCGCCTCCAGGTTGCGGTCCAGGTTGCCGTTCTGCGTGTACATCGGGAAGACGACCAGGTGCTGGAGGCCGTCCTCGCGGTGCGCCGCGGGGTGGAAGGCGAGCAGGGAGTCCAGGAAGTCCGGCACCTCGAAGCCACCCTCGGCCCAGCGGTGCAGGTCCTTCACCAGGGCCTCGTGGTACGCGGCGTCGTACGGCAGGAGCGGCGAGAGCTGCTCGACGGCCTCGGCGACACGGCGTACGGCGGCCTCGGCAACGGCCTTGGCGGGCGCGCCCTCGGCGCCGAAGTCGATCGAGCCGTCCGCCGACTGCCATGGCCGAATCTGTTCCACGGCATCCTTGAGCACGGGCCAGGCGGGGTGCTCAACCACCCTAACCTGCGAAGAAACCTGCCCCTTCACACCCGGCTGCACAAGAATTTCCGTCATTTTCCATCCTCCACGGGAGAACCTCGCGTATGGACACCGTATGCATACCCCGATTCCCCCATCAAGAGGCAGCGCAGGAGATTTTTCTGTCTAGTGACATGGTCACCGACATTTTTCCTGCCGTAAACCGTGACGGCGCTCACTTTCGACCGTCGGGCCGGAGGACTCCAGAGGGACGGGATTCGGCCTGTCAAGCGCCCGAGGACTCGCCCACGCGTGGGTGATGCCGCGACGGGGTAGCGGCCAGTCACCGCCCGGGGCGCGCCCAGATCGTCCGCGCGCATGCGGGTTCATCCCGGGTCGCGGCCGTTAGGCTGCGACCTGCCCGCACGGACGACGGCGTCCGCCCGTCGCCGCGCGTGCCGAGCCGCCGTCGACGGAAGCGAGTCGAACCTTGAACTTCCTTACCATCGGTCACCGCGGGGTCATGGGTGTCGAGCCCGAGAACACCCTTCGTTCCTTCGTCGCCGCGCAGCGGGCCGGCCTCGACCTGATCGAACTGGATCTCCATCTGAGCAAGGACGGCGCCCTGGTCGTCATGCACGACGCCGAGGTGGACCGCACGACCGACGGCTCCGGGCCGATCGCCGAGAAGACCCTCTCCGAGCTGCGCGCGCTCGACGCCGGGCGCGGGGAGCGGGTGCCGGTGTTCGAGGAGGTCCTGGACGCGGTGGGGACGCCGCTCCAGGCCGAGATCAAGGACGTGGCGGCGGCGCGGGAGCTGGCCCGGGTGATGCTGGAGCGGGATCTGGTCGGGCGGGTGGAGGTCTCCTCGTTCCACGACGAGGCGGTCGCCGAGATCGCGCGGCTGGTGCCCGGGGTGCGCACCGCGCTGATCGCCGGGCGCTACGGCCCCGAGGTGGTCGAGCGCGCGGTCGCGGTGGGCGCGCCGACCCTGTGTCTGGACATCCGCCGGATCACCCTGGAGACCGTCGGGCACGCGCGCGCGGCCGGGTTGCGGATCATCGGCTGGACGGTCAACACGCAGGAACATCTGCGGCTGGTCCGCGCGCTCGAACTCGACGGGGCGACCACGGACTTCCCGGAGATCAAGCGCACGGGCCGGTTCACGGCGTAGGCGGCGCGGGGCCTCGGCCGGACGGGGTGGATGCCCCGCGGGTTCAGCCGAGCTTCTTGACCAGCAGCTCGAACTCCAGGTCGGCGCGCTGCGGGATGCCGAAGCGCTCGTCGCCGTACGGGAACGGGGACGTCCGTCCCGTACGGCGGTAGCCGCGGCGCTCGTACCAGGCGATCAGTTCTTCCCGTACGGAGATCACGGTCATGTGCATCTCGCTGGTGCCCCATGCCGCGCGGCACTGGCGCTCGGCCTCCGCGATGACGGTCTTGCCGAGGCCCTCGCCCTGGAGGGCGGGGCTGACCGCGAACATGCCGAAGTAGGCGTGGTCGCCTCGGTGTTCGAGCTGGCAGCAGGCGACGATACGGCCGTCGCGCTCGACGGTGAGCAGCCGGCTGTCCGGCGACTTGATCACTTCCAGGACGCCCTCGGGGTCGGTGCGCTGCCCCTCCAGGATGTCCGCCTCGGTGGTCCACCCGGCCCGGCTGGCGTCCCCGCGGTACGCCGACTCGATCAGCACGACCAGCTCGTCGACGTCGGCGTCGGTGGCGTCTCGGAAGGTGAGGCCGGGGGCGGGGGCGCTGTGCATGGGGGCGGTTCTCCGATCTCGGGCGTGGCTGAGCCAGGTTCGAGGGTAACTGTGCCACTAGGATCCGCCTGCATGGTGCACGTACTCAGCAGTCGGACACTCCTGCGACCCACCGACCCCGAGCGGTCCCGCGCGTTCTACGGCGAGAAGCTGGGCCTGCCCGTGTACCGCGAGTTCGGCACGGGGCCGGAGCGCGGGACGGTGTACTTCCTGGGCGGGGGCTTCCTGGAGGTCTCCGGCCGCGGCTCGGCCCCGCCGTCGCCGTCCGTGGCGCTGTGGATGCAGGTCGAGGATGTGCGGGCGGCGCACGAGGAGTTGCGGGCGAAGGGCGTCGAGATCACCCGGCCACCGGTCCGGGAGCCCTGGGGTCTGATCGAGATGTGGCTCGCCGATCCGGACGGCACGCGCATCGTCCTCGTGGAGGTCCCGGCGGACCATCCGCTGCGACACCGTCCGGGCATGTAGGACCCCATGCCGATGCCGTGCTCAGCCCCCGGTCCGCAGCGCTCCCATGCGGCCCTCCAGGCGGCTGAGCAGCTCGGCCAGCAGACCGGCGAGGTCGTCCCTGCCTTCGGGGTCCAGGACCGAGAGGACGGCGGTCTCGTAGGAGAGTTGTTCGGGCAGGACGTCGTCGACCAGGGCGCGGCCGGCGTCGGTGAGGCGGACGTGGGCGACGCGGCGGTCGCGGGTGTCGCCCCGCCTCTCGACGAGCCCGCGCTCGGTCAGCTGCTTGATCCGCTTGGTGACGGCGGCGCCGGAGGAGAACGTCTCCCGGGCCAGCTCCCCCGGTGTCAGCTCGTGCCCGGTGCGGCGCAGCGCGCCGAGGAGGTCGAACTCGGGGCGGCTGAGGCCGGCGCGGCGCAAAGGCGCGTCCTCGGCCTGCTGGAGCAGCGCCGCGCACCGGTTGATCCTCCCGATGACCTCCATCGGCCCGGTGTCCAGCTCGGGATGGACGGCCCGCCACTGCCGTACGACCGCCGCGACCGTGTCGGCCGTCGGCGCCTCGCGCCGCGCTGGTGTGCCGTTCGTCGCCGTCATGGCCGTATGTCCTCCGTCGTCGTGCCCGGGTCGTGCTGCCGCGGTGCGAGCCCCTGGCGTCGTACCGTCGCCGCGAGCGTACGGTGTCCGGACTGTTCGGCGAGCACGACCCGGTCCTCGGGCAGGGCGCGCTGCCACCACTCGCCGGCCGCGGCGTCGGCCGTGGCGCGCAGGTCGACCAGGGCGGCGGCGAGGCCGCGGCGGGCCCCGTCCAGCGCGCGGGGGTCGGGCCGCGCCTCGGCGAGCAGCCGGGCCGCGCTCTCGCGGGCGCGTTCCGCCTCGGTCAGCGCCTGTTCCAGGCGGTCGCCGGCGCGCCGGTTGGTGACGGCGACGGCCGCGACGAAGCCGACGATCGCGCCGAGCAAGGTGTCCGCGATCCGGTCGGTCATCAGTTCGGTGGAGTCCTGGACGTGGGCGAACTCGGTGATGAGCAGGGCCATCGGGGTGACGCAGATGCTGCCGAGCCAGTAGTTGCGGCCGATCAGCGCCTCCGCGCCGAAGTTCAAGGCGGCGCAGCACAGCACCAGGGCCAGCGCGTTGGCGTGGGCGAGCGGGGCGAGGGCCGCGAAGACGAGGACGCCGACGACGTTGCCGACGACGCGCTGGACGCCCCGGCGCCAGGTGAGGGTGACGTTGGCCTGGTAGAGGGAGGCCGCGGTGACCAGGGCCCAGTAGGGGCGGCCGACACCGAGGGCGAGGGACGCGTACCCGGCGAGGGCGCAGCCGATCGCGGTGCGGGCGGCGATGGGGGCGAGCGGCGCGAGGCGGCGGCGCAGCGGCGGGCGCGGCAGGGCCAGTTCGGTGTCCACGCCGAGGAGTTCGTCGGCGTACTCGCCGGGGATGTCCAGGCTCAGGGGGCGGCGGAGGCCGCGCAGCTGGCCGGCCCAGGCGCGCAGCTGCGCCGGGTCGGTGTCGGCGGGCGCGGCGAGGGCGACCTCGGCGCGCACGAGGAGCCGTTCCAGAGCGCGCCGGGTGGCGTCGGGTCGGTCGCCGACGGCGAGCAGCGACTGCCAGGCGGCGTGGATGGCGGCGGCGCCGGCGGCGCGGGCACCGGCGTGCCCCTCCCTGGTGCCGCGGGTTTCGGCGTAGGCGGCCGTGGCGTTCAGGGCCTGCGCGGTGGCGCGGCGCTCGGGGCCGTGCGGCCGGACCAGTCCGGGCGCCATGCCGACCAGCCAGGACCAGGCGCCGGCCGCGAGGGCCAGGGCGAGGTGGCCCGGCACCTCGCCGAGGGTCTGCGGGGCGAACAGGGAGGCGGAACTGATGAAGGTGAAGATCACGTTCCCGGGCGGTCCGATCCGGGTGGCGTCGCACACGGCCTTCTGCGCCGCCGCCAGCACGGCGCCGACGGTCACGAGGATGACGGCGTCGGAGGTGAGCGAGGCCGTGACCAGGGCGGCGGCGACACCGGCGACCATGCCGAGCACCACCCAGACCAGGGTCCGCGCCCGCGCGGCGTAGGGCCGGTTGTGTCCGTAGAGCGCGCACAGCGACCCGGCCATCGTGTACATGGCCAGATCGAGGCGGCCGAGCGCCAGCAGGGTCAGGTTGGGCGGGGCGACCGCGGCGACCACGCTCAGCGCGGGCTTGAACCAGATGTCCGAGGGCCGGCCGAGACGGAGTATCCCGGCGAGGGGAAGACGGTGGGGGATCGCGCTGCTCATCCCTCCAATTTAGCATGTGTTTTATCCGTAAAACATATGCTCGGGGTGACCGCCTTCCGCATACCCGCCCACACGCCGACCCGGGGCTCACCCACCGTGCCCCCGCCAGCGCTCCCCGTGTACACCCTTGCGCTCGCATGCGCCCCGCCCGGTCCGGGCATCGCATTCCTCGACCGACCGTCGAGCGGGGGAGGTACCCGTGCACGGACCCGTGTCGGCCGCCTGGTTGCTGGTCGCGCTGTGCGCTGCGACCGGGGCCTACTGCCTGCTGCGGCTGCGCAGCGCCGTCGAGGAGCAGCGCCGCTCCGCGGGCGGCGAGGCGCTGATGGGCTTCGGAATGGCCGCGATGGCCGTACCGGCGGCCGTGTTCACCCCGCCGGTCTGGGCCTGGCCGCTGTACGCCGCCGTGTTCGGCCTGGCCGCGCTGCGCGCGCTGTGGGCCGTCCGCCGCGACCGGCACCATCTGCACCACCTGGTGGGCGCCGCGGCGATGGTCTACATGGCGGCGGCTATGGCCACCGCCCCGCCCGCCGCTCATCACATGGAGGGCATGTCGATGAACGGGGCGCACGGCGGCACCGGGGTCCCCCTGGTGACCGGTGCGCTGCTCCTCTACTTCACGGGCTACGTCCTGCTGTCCGGCGCCCGCCTGGTCCCGGCCGTCGTCGCCGTCGGCGGCACCGTCCCGCCCGCGCGCTGGGGCGACCGCCCGGAACTGGCCCGCGCCTGCCGGCTGTCGATGGCGATCGGGATGGTCGCGATGCTCCTGACGATGTGACGGCACCGCGCGACAAGGCCCTACGGGGGTACGACGGGGCGGGCGCCCGCCCGGCGCGCGTTGCCTGCGTCACTTCGGCGTGACGGACCGTACCGCCGGGCGGCCCCGCGCTCATAGGGTGCTGCCCATGATGGTCCCCGTGGCCCTTCTACTGCTCGGCGTCCTCACCGCCGTCGTCGGCCCGCGACTGCTCGCCCGCGCCGACTGGCCGGACCGCGAACCGGTCGTCGCGCTGTGGGCGTGGCAGTGCGTCGTGGCGGCCGTACTGCTGTGCTGTGCGCTGTCGATGACGCTGAGCGCCGCCGCGGCCTGGGCGCCGGTACGCGGACAGGTCTTCGCACGGGCGCCGCGCGCGGTCGTGGACGCGTACGCTCTCGGCACCGCGAGCCCCGGGGCGGCGGCCACCGCCGTGCTGCTGGCCTGCGCCGGCCTGTGGAGCGCGGCCATGCTGGTGCGGGAGGTCGTACGATCCCGGACCCGGCGGCGGACGCAGCAGGCCGAACTCCTTGTGCGCGCACCGCTGTTGCCGGGCGAAGAGCCGAGGGAGGGCCGACTGGTGGTGCTGGAGGGCGAGCGCCCCGACGCCTGGTGGCTGGCCGGTACGACGCCCCGACTGGTCGTCACCACCGCCGCGCTGCGGCGCCTGAAGGGCCGACAGCTGGACGCGCTGCTGGCGCATGAGCGGGGGCACGCGCAGGCGCGGCACGACTGGCTGCTGCACTGCTCGGTCGCGCTCGCGGGCGGGTTTCCGCAGGTGCCGGTCTTCGCCGCGTTCCGGGACGAGATGCACCGGCTGGTGGAACTGGCCGCCGACGACATGGCCTCGCGGCGCTTCGGCCGGCTGACGACCGCGCTCGCGCTGGTCGAACTCAACGAGGAACGGGGCGTGTTCGGGCCCAGCCCGACCCCCCAGGCGCATGTGCCGCAGCGGGTGCACCGGCTGCTCGCCCCGCCCGACCGCCTCCCGGCGCTGCACCGGCTGCGCCTCACCGCGGTCGCCGCGCTGGTGCCGGCGCTTCCGGTGCTGCTGACCCTGGTGCCGGGACTGCGGGCACTGGGCTGATCGCGCCTCGACTCGTGTGCGAATGACGGCGGACAGAGTCCGTCGCATGGCTGCCGTGCTGTTCGACTTCTCCGGGACGCTGTTCCGCGTCGAGTCCACCGAGTCCTGGCTGCGTGCGGCGCTGGACGAGACCGGAAGGGACCTGCCCGAGCCCGAAATCAAGGAAGCGGCAAGGGCGTTGGAGGCGTCCGGCGCGCTGCCGGGCGGCGCGGCGCCACTGCGGGTGCCGGAGGAGGCGGCCGGGCTGTGGGCGCGCCGGGACGAGAGCGCGGAGCTGCACCGGGCGGCGTACACGGGGATGTCCCGGCTGGTGCCGCTGCCCGATCCGGACCTGCACGACGCGCTGTACGCACGGCACATGACCCCCGCCGCCTGGACCCCCTACCCGGACGCGCCGAAGGTGCTGCGCACCCTGTGCGAGCGCGGCATCGGTGTGGCGGTGGTGAGCAACATCGGCTGGGACCTGCGCCCGGTCTTCCGCGCGCACGGGCTCGACGCGTTCGTGGACGCCTACGCGTTGTCGTACGAGCACGGGGTGCAGAAGCCGGACCCGCGGCTGTTCTCGGTCGCCTGCGCGGCGCTCGGCACCGCCCCCCGGGAGGCGCTCATGGTCGGTGACAGCAGGGAGGCGGACGGGGGTGCGGCGGCGCTCGGCTGCCGGGTGCACTTCGTGGACCACCTGCCGGTGGACGGCCGTCCCGACGCGCTGCTCCCCGTCCTCGGCCTGGTCTGACCCGCTCCCGCGGCGCGGGCCGGAGGGACACCGTCCGCCGAGGTGATCCCCCGCGTCACCCCGGCAGACGGCAGCTCGGACCGGGACCCCTGGGTTCCGGCGCGTTGAGTATAGTTGGCTGGCAGCCAGTCAACGCAGGAGTCCAGCATGTCCCCGCGCAGCGCCTCGGTCAATGAAGAGTTGCGAAGGCGTTCCCGGGAGCGGCTGCTTCAGGCAGCCGTGGAGCTGGTGGACGAGCGCGGCTTCGAGGCCACGACGCTCGGCGACATCGCGGACCGCGCCGGGTCCGCCCGCGGCCTGGTGTCGTACTACTTCCCCGGCAAGCGCCAGCTGGTGCAGTCCGCCGTGCACCGGCTGATGCACCGCACGCTGGAGGAGGCGCTGGAGCGGGAGCCGCGCACCGAGGACGGCCGGGAGCGGCTCGCCCGCGCCATCGACGCGATCCTCGGACTCGCGCGCGACCGGCCCGTGCTGATGCGCCAGCACATGGCGGGGCTGCTCCAGGCCGAGGGCTTCGTGGAGTGCCCGGAGCAGCGGCGGCTGTCGGAACTGCTCGGCGACACCGTGGCCCGGTACGGCTCCGCGGACGTGACCGCCGACTATCCGATGCTGCGGGCCGTGCTGATGGGCGCGGTGTACGCGGCCCTGGTCCCGGGCGTCCCGATGCCCGTCCCGGCCCTGCGCGCCGAGCTCTTCCAGCGGTACGGGCTCGACCGGGAACTCGGACTGCCCCCGGAACGGGCCGCCGGTGCCGGGGCCCCGGAGCGCGATCTGTCACGGTTCTTCGCGACCGGGGAGAGGCCGGAGGGGACGCGCGGCCACTGAGGCGGGGGCGGTCCACCGCGTTCCGGCGGGCTCTGTCGGCGCGTCGGGCCCGAGCGGACGGCCTGCGCTCCAGCAGGGCCCCACCGCGCAATCATTCCTGCGGAGCCGACCGCCTCGGCGGACTCGCGCCGACAACTCGGTCCCGCGACGCCGGACAGCCTCCCGGCAGGCCCCGCCAGGGATCGACCCGTAGGAGCGGTCTCGACCCCAGGCCCACGCCGACAACCCGGTCACCCAAAGACGGCCCACCTCCCGGCAGACCCCGCCAAGGGATCAACCCGTAGGAGCCGACCTGCCCCAGCGGGCTCACGCCGACAACTCGGTCTCTCAGGGGCGGTCCGCGTTCCGGCAGGCTCCGCCGGGGATCGGCCCGTGGGAGCGGTCTGGGTCCCGCTGACGAGTCCGTCCCTGGGAGATCGACCGCGTTCCGGCGGGGTCCTGGCGACGAGTGCTCGTGCGGGACCGGGCAGCGGGCTGCGTCGCAGCGGGGGCGGCCGCCGACGGGTCGGCCCCCGCGGGGACGGACCGCGCGTCCTGGCCGCGGCGGGCTGGTCCCTCGGTTCTGTCGGGCGTATGCGCCAACCGGGTGGGCAACCTCCGGCCCGGCGGGGTTCGCCGGCGGGCGAGCACCAGCGAGTCGTGTCCCACCCTCGACCCGTCCGGTCCCGGGCCCGGCCTACCGCCGGGCGTGCCGCGGTGTGAGCAGGCCCGCGTCCCGGGCCTGGGCGATCAGGCCGAGGGAGCGGCGGCGGCCGTGGCCGGTCGCGCGCATCACGGCGAGCACCGGGTCGGCGCCCGCCTCCTGCGCGGCGCGGTACTCCCGGGCGAGCAGCAGCCGCCCCTCGGCCCCGCGCGGCCAGGCCGGGCGGGCCCGCCGCCGGGCCGCGCGCACCGGCGCGTCGTGGGACGCCGCCGGGGCCTGTGCGCGGCCCGCGGCCCGCTCCCCCGTCCAGAACGCCTCCAGCAGCGGCTCCTCGATCCAGTCCGCGAGCACCGTGAGGTCCTCCAGCGACAGGGCGGGGCGGGCCCTGATGTCCTCGACGCAGACGCTGCCCCCGTCGCTCACGACGGCCAGGGCGTCCACGCCTGCGCCGTCGGGGAAGTCCAGCCGTACGTGCAGCCACGCCAGTGTGCCGCCGTGCTCGCGCACCTCCCACGCGGGCCACACGGACACCGCGCCGTCCTCGGCGTTCCGCTCGGAGAGATCAAGAAAGGATGCCGTGAGCACCTGCGCAACCTATCCGCACGCCCACCCTCCGTCCGATGGGACACGCGCCCGCGTCACCCCTGCGGGCGCTGCCCCCGTGGCCGCGTCGGTGGGATCCTGGAGCCGTCCGCGCACTCTCCTTCCGCGTCAGGAGTACCGCCGTGCTGAGAGTCGCCGTCGTCGGATCCGGACCGAGCGGGTGCTACACCGCCCAGCACCTCGTCCAGCAGGACCCCGAGGTGCGCGTGGACGTGCTGGACCGGCTGCCGTGCCCGTACGGACTGGTCCGGTACGGCGTCGCCCCGGACCACGAGAAGATCAAGTCCTTGCAGGGCGGCCTGTGTGCGGTACTGGAGCACGAGCGGGTGCGGTTCCTCGGCGGGGTGCGGGTGGGCGGGCCCGGCGGGGTGCCGGTGAAGGTGCTCCGCGGGCTGTACCACGCGGTGGTGTACTGCGTCGGCGCCGCCACCGACCGCCGGCTCGGCATTCCCGGCGAGGAGCTGCCCGGCTGCTGGTCGGCGACCGAGTTCGTGTCCTGGTACAGCGCGCACCCGGACGCGGCCGACGCGGGCTATCTGCGCGGCGTGCGCTCGGCGGTGGTCATCGGCGCGGGCAATGTGGCGGTGGACGTCACGCGGATGCTGATGCGCGGCGCGGCCGAGCTGTGGCCGACAGACATGCCGCAGACGGCGCTGGAGGCGCTGGCGGGGAGCGGGGTCGGGGAGGTGCGCATGGTGGCGCGGCGCGGCCCGGCGCAGGCCCGCTTCACCACCAAGGAGCTGCGCGAGCTGGGCACCCTGCCCGGTACCCGGGTCGCCGTGGAGCCTGGTGACCTGGCGCTCGATCCGGCCGACCCCGAGACTCTGTCCGCGGCGCAGCGACGCAATCTGGACGTGCTGCGCGGCTGGGCGGAGCAGCCTGCGGGGTCCGGCCGGCACATCCGACTGCGGTTCTTCCTGCGCCCGGTGGAGCTGCTGGCGGACGGCGGCCGGGTGGGCACGGTCCGCTTCGAGCGCACGGTGCCGGACGGGCACGGCGGGGTGACGGGCACGGGGCGGTACGAGGAGATGCCCGCGCAGCTGGTGCTGCGCTCGGTGGGTTATCGCGGAGTCCCGCTGGAGGGGCTGCCGTTCGACGAGGCGAGCGGCACCGTTCCGCATGCGGCGGGGCGGGTGGTGCGCGACGGCGCGGCCTCGTCCGGGGAGTACGTCGCCGGGTGGATCAAGCGGGGCCCGTCGGGCGTGATCGGCACCAACCGGCCCTGCGCCAAGGAGACGGTGGCCTCGCTGCTCGCGGACGCCCCCGAGCTGGCGCGCGCCGACGTGCCCGAGGACGCCGTCCCCGCGCTGCTGGCGGCCGGGACGGAGCCGGTGGCCTGGGACGGCTGGCTGGCGATCGAGCGCGCGGAGGCCGAGCTGGGCGCACGGCTGGGCCGGGGCGTGGTCAAGCTGGCCGACTGGGACACCCTGCTGGCGGTGGCACGGTCGTCGTAGCCCGGGAACCGCGCGGTCAGGCTTCCTCGCCCAGCCGGGCGTGCTGGCCCGCGGCGGCGGCGAGGAGGGCGTCGAGCAGGCCCGGGAAGAGTGCGTCCAGGTCGTCCCGGCGCAGACCGCTCATCTTGGCCGTGCCCCGGTAGGACTGCCGGATGACCCCGCTCTCGCGCAGCACCCGGAAGTGGTGCGTGGTGGTGGACTTGGTCACCGGCAGGTCGAAGCGGGAACAGGACAACTCGTCGGCCGCCGTGGAGAGTTCGCGGACGATCCGCAGCCGCACGGGGTCGGACAGCGCGTGCAGCACGGTCTCCAGCCGGATCTCCTCCCGATCGGGGTGCGGCAGAACACGGCCGGGGGCGGCGGTCTCGGCCATGACGGCCCACCTTCCTCACTGGAGTCGCGGAGTGTCGGCGTTTGCATTGTACGAGGGGCTTCGTAGTTTGACATCTCTCGTACTACGAGGTTTATCGTACGAGCAGACTTTCGGTCCGTGACGAATGGAGTCCGTCGTGAGCGTGCTGTTCGAGCCCATCACCCTGCGCGAAGTGACCATCCCCAACCGGGTCTGGATGCCCCCGATGTGCCAGTACTCGGCCGATCCGGAGGGGCCGCTCACCGGCGCCCCGAACGACTGGCACTTCGCGCACTACGGGGCGCGGGCCACCGGCGGCACCGGTCTGATCGTGGTCGAGGCCACCGCGGTCTCGCCGGAGGGCCGGATCTCCCCCTACGACCTCGGCCTGTGGAACGACACCCAGGTGGAAGCCTTCCGCCGGATCACCCGGTTCCTCGCCGCCCAGGGCACGGTGCCGGCGGTGCAGCTCGCGCACAGCGGCCGTAAGGGCTCGACCGAGCGGCCCTGGAAGGGCGGCGCGCCGGTCGGCCCGGAGGGCCACGGCTGGCAGCCCCTCGCGCCGAGCCCGCTGCCCTTCGCGGACGGCCACCCGGTCCCCACCGAGCTGACGGTTGATCAGATCAGGGACATCGTCGGCCAGTTCGCCGCCGCGGCCCGCCGGGCGCTCGACGCGGGCTTCGAGATCGTGGAGATCCACGGTGCCCACGGCTACCTGGTCAACGAGTTCCTCTCGCCGCACTCCAACCACCGCACCGACGCCTACGGCGGCTCGTACGAGAACCGCGTCCGCCTCGCGCTGGAGATCGTGGACGCCGTACGGGAGGTGTGGCCCGAGGACAAGCCGCTGTTCTTCCGCGTCTCGGCCACCGACTGGCTGGAGGAGGGCGGCTGGACCGCGGACGACACGGTGCGTCTCGCCCGTGACCTGCGTGCCCACGGCGTCGACCTCCTCGACGTCTCCACCGGCGGCAACGCCTCCGACGTGAGCATCCCGGTCGAGCCCGGCTACCAGGTCCCGTTCGCCGCGCGGGTCAGGGCCGAGGCAGGGCTGCCGGTCGCCGCCGTCGGGCTGATCACCGAGGCGGAGCAGGCCCGGAAGATCGTGTCGAACGGCGAGGCCGACGCCGTTTTGCTCGGCCGCGAGCTGCTGCGCAGCCCGTCCTGGGCCCGGCACGCCGCCCGCGAGCTGGGCGGCGACGTGCGGGTGCCGGACCAGTACCTGCGGTCCGTGTGAGCCTCAGTCCGGCAGCAGCCGTACCACCGTCTCCTCCAGGCGGGGCAGCGCCCGCTGTCCCGCCAGGGCGAGGCCGATGGCGGTGCCCACCCCGGCCCAGGCGAGCGGGCCGAGCGGGGTGCAGCCGAAGGCGCGGCTGAGCACCGGGATCTGGACGACGGCGACGAGCACCGCGGCCGAGCCCAGCGAGGTGATCTGCACCAGCCGGCTGTCGCGCCGGTCGAGGAGGGTCTGCACCAGCTGGGTGCCGACCACCCCGCACAGCGCCATGGTGCTGGAGCGGCGGGCGGTGCCCGGGGTGAAGCGTCCGATCAGCCAGGCGGTGAGCGCGCCGAGGCAGGTGGTCAGCGCACGGTGCCTGATCTGCCGCAGCAGCGGGTCGCCCAGCACCCCGGCGGCCTCCTCGACGTGGGCGAGGTCCGCCTCGCCCTCCTTCTCCGTCACGGCGACCGCCATCGAGGGGAACAGGTCGGTGAACAGGTTCACCATCAGCATCTGCCGGGTGGACAGCGGCGCGCGGCCGGACAGCAGGGTGCCGATGAGACCGAAGCCGACCTCGCCCGCGTTGCCGCCGATCAGGATGGCGATGGCGTCGGCGACGCTGTGCCACAGGGCGCGGCCCTCGCCGATCGCGTCGATCAGGACCGTGAGGTCGTCGTCGGTGAGCACGATGTCGGCGGCGTTGCGCGCGGCGGCCGAGCCGCGGGCGTTGATGCCGACGCCGATGTCGGCGGCGCGGATGGCCGCGGCGTCGTTGGCGCCGTCGCCGACCATGCCGACCACCCGGCCCGCGTCCCGCAGCGCCTCCACGACCTGGAGCTTCTGCTCGGGCGCCACCCGGGCCACCACGCCCGCGTCGCGCAGCATCCGGGCCCGCGCCGCCCGGTCCGCGGCGGCCAGTTCGTCGCCGGTGACCACCACGGTCTCCTCCGGCCAGCCCAGTTCGGCGGCGATGGCCCGCGCGGTCTGCGGATGGTCACCGGTGAGCACGACGGGTCGTACGCCCGCCTCGTGCAGCCCCTTCACCAGGGCCATGGAGGTCTCGCGGGGCACGTCGGACAGCGCCAGCACCCCGGTGAACTCCAGCTCTTGGAGCGGTTGTTCGAGAACATCGGCCTCGTCCTCCCCCTCACCGAGCCGCCGTTCGGCCACCGCCAGGACGCGCAGTCCCGAACCGGCCAGCTCCTGGGCCGCGTTGGCGGCGCCCGCCGGGAGGCCGACGCAGGCGGGCAGCACGATCTCCGGTGCGCCCTTGACCACGAGGACGCGGGGGCCGTCGCCGGCCCGTCCGACGGCGGCCGCGTAGCCGCGGGCGGCCTCGAAGGACAGCCCGGCGAGCTGGGTCCACCCGGGGTCGGGGCCGGCCGCGTCCAGGACGGCCTCGTCGGTGGCGTGCACCGGCCGCTCGGAGCCGCCGTTGGAGCGGGGGCAGGCCCGCGCGGCGGACCGTACGGCGTCCGCGGACCCGGCGTCGGCCACGGCGCGGACGGTGCCCTCGGCGTCGGAGACCCGCACCATGCGCAGCCGGTTCTCGGTGAGGGTGCCGGTCTTGTCGAAGCAGAGGGTGTCCATCCGGCCGAGCGCCTCCAGGGTGCGCGGGGTGCGCACCAGGACGCCGCCGCGGCTGAGCCGGCGGGCCGCCGCCAGCTGGGCGACGGTGGCCACCAGGGGCAGCCCCTCGGGTACGGCGGCCACCGCGACCGCGACACCGCCGCTGACCGCCTCGCGGATCGGGGTGCCGCGGAGCAGCGCCAGGCCGGTCACGGCGCCGCCCCCCGCCAGGGTCAACGGCAGTGCCTTGCGGGTGATTTCCTGAAGCCGGGCCTGGACGCCGGCCGCCGGGGGCGTCCGCGCGGCGAGGTGCACGGCGCGGGCGGCCTCGGTGTGCTCGCCGGTGTCGACCACGACGGCACGGGCCTCCCCCGCCACCACGGTCGTCCCCTCGAAGACCATGCAGCTGCGGTCGGCGACGGGGGCGTGCGGAGTGGGGTCGGTGTCCTTCTCCACCGGCAGGGACTCGCCGGTCAGCGCGGACTCGTCCACCTCCAGTCCCTCCTGCCACAGCAGCCGCGCGTCGGCGGGCACCACGTCGTCGCCCTTGAGCTGGATCACGTCGCCGGGCGTGAGCTTGCCCGCCTCCACGGTGCGGGTGCCGCCGGAGGGGGCCTCCGCCTTCGGGGGCACCACGCGCGCCTTGCGCTTCTGGTCCGCGACCAGACCGGACAACGCCCGTTCGGCGCGCAGCCGTTGGATTCCGCCGACGAGAGCGTTCAGATCGAGGGCGCCGACGACGAGCAGGGCGTCCACCACGGAGCCGAGGATCGCGGAGGCCGCCGAGCCGACGGCGAGAACGGGGGTGAGCGGGTCGTGGAGTTCGCCGCGGACGGCCTGCGCCAGCTCGTAGGACCAGCGGACGGGGGCCAGGAGCGGATGCCGGGAGACCCCTAGGGCCGCCCTGCGCAGCCCGGTGGTCAGCGCGTCCAACGGGCCCGGTTCGGCGCCGGGCCGGTGGGCGAGGCGGGAGCGTGCCTGCTCCGGGTCCAGCTCGTGCCAGTGCACGCGGGGCCGGGGGTGCGGGGCACGGGCCACCGCCACTCCCAGCGCGGAACGCATCCCGGACAGCAGGGCCATGGCGGCCGCCGCGTCGACGGGCGCGTGCCGCAGCCCCGGCAGCTTGCCGAGCCGCCCCCGGCGGCCCTTGGACTCGCCGACGGCCACCAGCAGCCCCGACAGTGCCGCGCCGGACCTGGCCAGCGTCTGGGCCCGCCCGCCGATCGCGCGGGCGGCCGGAATCGCGGTCAGCACCCGCCACACGTCGGGCAGCCCGTGCAGGGCCAGCATGTCCGCGCCCCACACCACCGCGCCGTCCCGGTCGGTGAGGGCGAGGGCGACATCGCTGCCGCGCAGGGCGGCCAGCACGTCGGTCTCCTCGGCCGAGCACACCCGGGCGACGGTCAGCACGGCGTGCGTCTCGCCGCGGGCCTCGTAGACCACGTCGTCCAGCGGCCGGCGGGCGTCCACCACCTGGTCGGCCAGGCCGGTGAAGTCCTCCAGGGCGGGATCGTCCACCAGCACCACCCGCAGCCCGGCCCGGCGGGCCGCGTCCAGCACGGGCTCGGCCCACGGGTCCGCCTCGCCGTCCGCGCCGCGCAGCGCTCCGGCGTGCAGTACGACGGTCCCGGCCATCTCCAGCTGGCGCAGCCGCTCCGGGGCGCGCACCAGTACCCCGGTCCGGGACAGGGCGGCGCTGAGCACGGCGTGGAAGGCGGCGGGGCCGTAACGGGCGGCCTTGGGCGAACCGGCGAGCACCGCCTCGGCGGCCTCGGCACCGTCGTGCTTGACCAGCAGCGTGGCCGCGGCGCCCAGCACGCTGCCCGCGGAGGCGTGGGAGGCGTACTCCTGCGCGGGCGTCTCCCGCAACGGCGGCCGCGGCTCGCCGCCGGGCGCGAGGCTGACGCGGCCGGGGGCGCACAGCTCGTCGTGCACCGCGTCGAACGCGGCCGCACGGGCCACCGTCTCGGCGACCTGGCACACGCGCAGGGTGCCGTCCAGCAGCAGGGAGGCGGGGGTCTGCCCGGCCCCGTGCACGGCGGCGTTGGCGGCGGCCAGCACCAGGTCCATCCGGTCGTGCCCCAGCCGGGCGCACAGCCAGGCCCGGAAACGGGGGTTCTCCCGCAGCAGCGTCGTGACGGCGGTCACCAGCCGGGGCGAGGGCGGCAACCGCAGCGCGTACCCGGCGACCGCGACGGCGGTGCCCAACACGTCGACCGTGAGCGTGGCCACCGCGGTGCGCACCCCCGCGGGGTCGGCCGGGTGGGTGTCCTCCTCCACGTCACCCGCGCCCAGCTCCAGCCCGTGCCGCGCGGCGAGCCGCGCGGCGTGCGCGACGACCTCGTCCGTGGCCTCCTCCTCGGTCGCCGTCACGACCAGCCGGGAGAGGCCCTCGTCCCAGTAGGCGAAGAGCACGTCGGGGCGTTCGGCGAGGGTGGCGGCGATGCGGCGGGCCAGGTGGGCGGTGTGCCGGGGATGGCCGGCTACGGCGAGGTGGTCGAGCGAGGGCTCGGTGGGCGGAGGGGGTTCGGGCCTCGGGCGCGTGGTGTCGGCAGGGCGGCCGGGGGCCGGGTGAGAGGGGCCCGCCGGGGGTTCGGGGGGCGGGGCGGCCGTGGCGGACGGGGGCGCGGGGGCCCGAGGCGTGCCGCGGTCCGGGGACGTGGTCTCGTCCGGGCGCTCGGGGGCCGGGTGCTCCGTGTCGGCTGCGGTGGGGTGGGGCGGGGTGCCGGTCGCGGGCTCGGGTGCCGGGGGCTCGGCGGGCGCCGCGGGCCCGGCCCCGGATGCCGGGGCCGGCGCGCCGGCCTCGGACGCCGGGGCCATGGGGCGCAGGGCGAGGTGGGCGCGGGTGCCCGAGCGCCAGTGGCCGCCGGTGCCGGGGAGGGTGTTGCGGGCGACGCGGGCGACCCGTGCGGCGGCGTCCACACCGCGCACACCGGCGCGTGCCGTTCCCGCGGCCGCGCCGGCGGCCACTCCGACGGCGGGCGCGGCGGCACGGGCGAGCAGACGTGGTGCCGCGGGCAGCAGCCGGAGGGCGGCCCGCGGCACGGTGAGCAGACCGGGCAAGGGGCCCTCCTCAGCGGGTGGTGCGCTCGGGACGCGCGGTGGGACCGAGGGGACCGGTCATCGTCTTCGGGGTGGTGTCCTCGGAGTCGTCGGCGCGGGCGGGTCGGTGCCCGTGTCCTGGTTCGCCGTGGTGCCGATGGGGTTGCTGCTGGGGCCCGTGCGTGGGCGCGTCCGCGTGGGACCGGAGCGCGGCGGTGCCGAGATCGTGCGGGAGTCCGGCGCCCGCCTGCTGGTCCTTCGGGCCGGGCCGGGGCTGGGTGAGCCAGGCCACCGCCGCGCCGGTGAGGGCCACGGGCCACTCCACGACGCCTGCCGCGCCGAGCACACCCGCGCCGGCGTACACCGCCATGCGGCGCCCGCGGGGCGACACGGCGCCCACCTTGTCCAGTGTCTCCTCCGCGGCGCGGCCCACCGTCGTGGCGCCGGGCACCTTGCGCAGCACCGAGGCGGCACCGCGCAGAGGTGCCGTGAGGGCCGACGGCGCGTTCTTCTGAGTCATGACTCTCCTCGGGTGAGATCGTCCTCCACTGGCCCACCGAGTGCCCGCGACCGGCCTGCTCATCCTTCTCCCAGGGAACGCCCTGTACGGCGCGGGCGCCACCTGCCGGAGGCGGCACGGGGGCGCCGGGTCGCGGGGACGGCGGCTCGTCGGTACCCGGGATGCCCGGCGGAGCGCGGGCGGGCAGATCCTGCGGGTCACCGACTGGCGCGGGGTGTTCGTGGTGCTCACCGTGGTCGGGGCGCTGCTCGGCGCGCTGGTCTGGCTGCGAC